>VXNE01000270.1 GCA_009840715.1 Gammaproteobacteria bacterium | reverse complement strand
GATACCCTCGCCGCCCTCCCCCGTGAGCGCCTCCCACCAGGCGATCGCATCCGCGCAGCTTGCCTCGTCGTCGAGTTCCACGATGCGGTAGGCGGTGGGCCGCAGCACGTCGTCACCGGCGCAGAGGTCGGCGAGCGTGGTCATGTGCCAGCCGTGGTCCTTGTCGTCGTGTACCGCGCCTTCGCTCGCGAGCAGGTGGAACGGGGCAAGCCGGAGGTCGGTCACGTCCCGGACCGGCCACACGTAACGTTCGAGGACCGCAGCGTAGTCGTCGGCCATCGCGGAGCGCGCGCGGAACTCCGCCACGAGGTCCCCGCAATCGAGCCCGCGGGCGCTTGCGGCCTCGAGCGCCGCGGTCGCCTGCGCAATGCCGAGGCGCGCCGCCTCCGCCACCGGGCGGTAGTGCTCGTCGAGCAGTGCATCGGCCTTCGCGGACCAGGGCATGAGTTCCGCGTCGAGGCAGAACCAGTCCGTTTCGAGTCGGCCCCACAGGTCGCACCGGTCGGCCGCGGTCCGCAGGCGGGCGAGCAGTTCTCCTTCGAAGGGCGCGTCGTCCCCGGGGCCGAAGAAGGCGCGTCCCGTGCGGGTGTAGACGACGCCCTCGCCCTGGCCCTCGATACCGAAGCGGTTGCGCGCCACCTCCTCGTCGCGGCACACCACGGCGATCGCCCGGGACCCCATGTGCTTCTCCTGGCAGATCGCCCGCCGCACGCCGTTGGCGCGGTAGTAGCCGAACGCCTCGGCGGGGTGCTCGAGGAGCCCTTCCTCGTCGCTCGTCGCGCACGGGGACATCGTCGGCGGCAGGTAGATGAGCCAGCGCGGGTCGACGGCGTAGCGGTTCATGACCTCGAACGCGGCCGCGGCGTTCTCGGCGCGCACCGTGATCTTCGGGATGTGGCGCGTGTTGACGATGCGCTTGCCCTGCACGTCCTCCACGTCGAGCAGGAAGCGGTCGCGGCCGGCGGACGCCGGTTCCTTCACCGGGCGGATCGGCTCGTAGTAGGTCTTCGCCGCGGGCACCGACACCAGTTCGCGTTCGGGATAGCGGAGCGCCGTCAGGCTGCCGCCGAAGACGCACCCCGTGTCGATGCATATCGTGCGGTTCACCCACTCTGGCGTCGTCACCGGCGTGTGGCCGTAGACGATGGCCGTCTCGCCCCGGTACCCGGCGGCCCAGTCGTAGCGGACCGGGAGGCCGAACTCGTCGGTCTCGCCGGTCGTGTCGCCGAACAGTGCGAAATCGCGCACGACGCGGGACGACCGGTTCAGCAAGTCTTCCTTCATGCCGGCGTGCGCAACGGCGATCTGGCCATCGTCGAACACGTAATGACTCACCAGGCCATCGATGAACGTTGCGACGCGGTCGTGGAACTCCGGAGGCTCGTCGGCCAGTTGTTTCAGGGTCCCCTCGAGCCCGTGGGTGAGCCGCACGTCGCGGCCGCGGAGCTTGCGCAACAGCTTGGTCTCGTGATTGCCGGGGACGCAGAGCGCGACGCCGTCGTCCACCGCGTCCATGACGAGGCGCAGGCATTCGACCACCCCGGGTCCGCGGTCGATCAGATCGCCCAGGAACACGAGCCGGCGCCCCTTGGGATGCAAAACGGTGAATCGGTCGGCCTCACGGTCGACGACGTAGCCCAATTCGTCGAGGAGCGACCGCAGTTCGTCGAAGCAGCCGTGTACGTCGCCCACGATGTCGAAAGGCCCGGCCTCGTCACGCCGGTCCGTCCACAGCGGTTGGCGCACGATCTCGACGTCGTCTATCTCTTCCACCGATTGCAGCCGGAACCGGTAGCGGAATCCCTCCCGCCCGAGGCGCTTGACCGAGCGGCGGAGCAGGCGCGTGTGGTTGCGGACCACGTGCGGCCCGAAGTCGCGGTCGGGACGCGCCGCGTTGCGGTCCTGGCAGAGCCGCTCCGGCAGGTCCAGTACGATGGCGACGGCCAGGGCGTGGTACTCGCGGGCGAGGCGCACGAAGTTGGCGCGGTCCTCGGGGCGGACGTTGGTGGCGTCCACCACGGTCAGCCGCCGCCTGGCGAGCCGCTTGCGGGCGATGAACTCCACCACTTCGAAGGCGTCCCGGGTGGCCGCCTGGCTGTTGGGGTCGTCGCTCACCATGCCGCGGGCCGCGTCCGAAGAGATCACCTCGGTCGGTGCGAAGTGCCGGTGCGCGAACGTGGACTTGCCCGAGCCGGACGCGCCGACCAGGAGGACCAGACAGTACTCGGGAATCTCTATGCGCATCGACGGAAGACGCCCATCTGCGTAGGCGCGCCGTGCTCGGCATCGATTTCGCCGACGGGCAGGTGGGAGACGGTGTAGCCGTGTGCGTTCGCGACCCCATCCGCCCAGGCCCGAAACTCCGCGCGCGTCCATTCGAAGCGGTGGTCCGGATGGCGCAGTCCGCCTTCGGGAATGCCCGGGTAGAGGACGTTGTATTCGCGGTTCGGCGTCGTGAGGACCACGGTCTCCGGCCGCGCGTGGGTGAAGAGCGCTTGCTCGAACATGGGCAGGCGGCCCGGGTCGAGATGCTCGAGCGCTTCGACCACCGCAGCGGCGTCATAGCCGGCCAGTCGACGGTCGCGGTAGGTGAGCGAGCCCTGCAGGAGCCTGACGCGCCCGCGCTGCCTGTCTGGGAGCCGCTCGAGCTTTAGTCGGCGCTCTGCGCGGGTGAGCGCTCCGACGGACACATCCACGCCGACGATCTCGGTGAACTGCGGTGCGGCCATGAGAGATTCCAGCAGCCGGCCCTCGCCACAGCCGAGGTCGAGGACGCGGCTGGCCCCGCTGTCCGCCAATGCCCGGACTACCGCGGCCATACGCTGCTCGGCCAGCGGCCCGGCCGTCCAGGGAACCGGGTCCGGCTCCCGGGAAGCTTCGTCCTCCGCGCTGACATCCGAGAGCCTCGCCAGCGCCTCGTCGACGAGGGTCCCGCGGTGCTTGAGATAGCGCCGCGCGATGGTCTCCCGCCGCGGATGCGTTTCCAGCCAACCCTTGCCGCGCGCGACGAGCTTCTCGACCTCGTCGTCGCCGATCCAGTAGTGCTTGCGGTCGTCGAGCGCCGGAATGAGCACGTAGAGGTGCGTGAGCAGGTCGGCCACCCGCGTCTTGCCGGAAAGGGTGACGTTGCGGTAGCGCCCCGCTGCGGCGTCCGCGTCAGGCGGGTCGAGGGCGACCTCGTATCCGAGGGGCTCGAACAGCTCCCGCACGGGCGCTTCGCCCCCGCAGCGCAACGCGGCGATCCCGGCCGTCAGCGGCAGCGGCTGCGCGGCGAGTTCCGGCCGTTCGGCGCTGCGTCCGCCGAGCGCGCTGCCGAACACCCGGGAGATCGCGACGCTCAGGAACGATGAGGCGATGTAGGGACGGTCGTTGACGTAGTCCGTGAGCACCGCGCCTCGGCCGCGCACGAGGCCGACGGGGTCGACGTCGAGTAGCAGGGCGGCCGTGCAGCGTTCCTCGGACGCCTCTGGATAGAAAACGTGGGCCTTGCCGAACGACAGGTCGAACACCTGCGCGCGGGCCGGGTTCTTGTGGAGCAGGTAGCCGAGGTCCGTCGCGGGGCGATGGGTGGTGGAGAGCGTGAGGAGCATGGGTCGTTGCGAGGTAGTCGCAGCCAGATTTCGCAGTTGTCTATGTCCGCCCGCTGGTGGGCTTCAGACGGTGATCTCAAACAACTTGGCGTCGTCTGACAGAGAGCGTTCGCCGACGTCGACGGACAAACAGCCTTCAACCGCCTCGTAGAGGTTGGTCAGCAACTCCTCGAAGGACTCGCCCTGTGTCGCGCATCCCGGGATGGAGGGCACTTCCGCCCAGTCGCCGCCCTCTTCGGCTTCGTGGACGACGACCTTGAGCTTCACGAGACTCTCCCATTGACTCGCGAAGGCGGATGTTAGCGTAGCGCGGGTCAAACGCGGGCTCGTGCGACGGCGGCGCACGAGGCCGATGGGTCGATGTCGAACGCTGACACGAGAGTTGTCGGACAAGCTATCTTCCTTGTCGACGGCAAGAACACACGAGCGCAGGCAAGCCCGCGCGCAGCCAGGAGAGTTTGAGGTGACGACCATGGACCATGTCCGTCTCACGTGCGAGGACAACGTCGCGACCATCACCATCGACCGGCCCGAGGTGATGAACGCCATCAGCCGCAAGGTCTACGCGGAGCTCGACGAAGCGTTCACGGCCGCGGAGGAAGACATCGACGTGCGTGTCATCGTCATAGCTGGCGTCGGCCAGCATTTCGGTGCCGGACACGACATCGGCAGTGCCGAGATGCGTGCGGAACTCGACGAGTATCCGCGCGACTTCTCCGCCCTCGGTCGCGTCCGCGACATGGATCGCGGCGTCTACTTCCGCCTGCACGATCGCTGGCGGAACCTCGGCAAGCCGACCATCGCCATGGTGCGCGGCTACTGCATCATGGGTTCCTGGATGCTCGCCGCCTCCTGTGATCTCGTCATGGCGTCGACGACCGCACGCTTCGCCGACCGGTCGGTCCGCTGGGGCAGCGCCCACCACGAGTATGCAACCCACTTCTGGGAACTGGGGGTCCGCAAGGCCAAGGAAATCCTCTGGACCGGAGATTTCCTGAGCGCCGAAGAGGCGCACGGCCTGGGCATGGTCAATCACGTCGTACCCGACGACAAGCTGGAGGCGGGCACCCGCTGGCTCGCGCGGCGCATCGCGCGCAACACCGAGTACGCGTTGCGCGTCTCGAAGATGTCGATCAACCAGGCCGCGGACATCATGGGGCAGACGGCCGCCGTGCGCGCATCGGGCAACTTCTGGGTCATGAGTATCGGCGAGACGATGGACGGACAGGGCGACCCCACCGACCGCGTCGGCTGGTCGAAGTCACACAACGCGCGGTTCGACGATCAGGACGAGCGGCCCTGGTGAGTCATCCGGGTTACCAACCGCGTACGTCAATGGCAGAAAACAGAGTGAAGCGCCCCTCGCCTCTCGTTACTCGCCACCTTCCGCGCGGCTTGCGAAGGCCAGCAGGTTTGGACCTGCCGCACTTACGCGACCGTATAGGATCGAATGGGCAGTGCCTCGATCTCGAGCGTCGAGAGGTCGAGCCGGCTCGAGGCATGGTCGATGTCGAATCCCACGACTTGTCCCGTGGCGTCCAGGTCCACGTTCAGGCCGTCTGACACAACCGCCGGAACGCGACCATGGAATCCGGCGTCACCGGCGCGAGTTCGCCCCGCGCAATCTCGTCCGGGGAGTGGAAGGCCACGGCGGCGACTTCCTCCTCCTGTAACACGAACGGCCCGTCGTGGCGGCAGACGAAGACGCGGCCGAAGCACCGCGTCCTGTCGTCGGCGTAGTAGAAGTCGAAGCGCGGCGCGAGCGGCGTGTCGCGGATCCCGAGTTCCTCCTCGGCCTCGCGTAGCGCGCACTCCTCGTAGGACTCGCCGGCCGCCACGACGCCTCCGGCCGCGAGGTCGTAGTAACCGGGAAAGAGGTCCTTGGTATCGGTGCGGCGCTGCACGAGGATGCGCCCGTCGGCGTCCAGCACGAAGATGTAGGTGGCCCGGTGCGGCAGGTTCTCCGTGCGCATGCGGTGCCTGCGGGCAGCGCCGACGGGCCGGTTGGACCCGTCGACGACCAGGACGATCTCGTCGCTCGCCGGGGAAGCCAAACGCTATCCCGCGACCGCGCCGAGGGTATTGCCCGCCGCGCGGTGGTCGCGCAGGTGCCGGTCGAGGGTCGGGTCGTCGGCCACGGCCACGAGCGTCTTGCCGAAGTTCCCGCCCTGGAGCATCGCCTGGAAGGCCGCCGGCGCCTGCTCGAGTTCGTCCCACACGTCCTCGCGATACCGGACGAGCCCGTCGCGGATCCAGCCCCCCATCTCGCCCAGGAAGCGGTCCTGGTAGTCCTCGACGAAGTTCCGTACCGCAAGCCCGTGCACGACGACGTCCTGGCGGTCGAAGTACGGCTGGCCGGCCTCGCGCCAGGCTTCCCCGCTGTCGCGCCGGTCGGTGTTGCCGTACTGGGAGATCATGCCGCACAGGGTGATGCGCGAGCGCCGGTTCAGGAGCGGCAGCACGCCCTCGAACACCTTGCCGCCGACGTTCTCGAAGTAGATGTCGACGCCGTCGGGGCAGGCTGCGGCGAGGTCGTCGGCGAAGGACTCGGAGAGATGCGACACGCAGGCGTCGAAGCCGAGTTCGTCGCGTACGAAGGCGCACTTCTCTTCGCGCCCGGCAATGCCCACGACGCGGCAGCCGTGGATGCTCGCCATCTGTCCCGCAGCCTGGCCTACGCCGCCGGAGGCCGCGGACACGACGACGGTCTCGCCGGGCCTGGGCTGGCACTGGACCACGAGCCCGGAGTAGGCCGTCAACCCGAGCATGCCGAGAATCCCCACCGCGGTGGAGATCGGGGCGGTAGCCGGGTCGAGCTTCCGCGGGGACATGTAGCCGAAGACGGAGACCCCTTCGCCGGTCAGCCCGTGCGTCTGCCAGCCGTTGGTGTTGAAGACGAAGTCGCCGGGGGCGTACTCGGGAAGGTTGCTCTCGATCACTTGGGAGACCGTCCGCCCGTGGCAGGCGTCCCCCGGCGGCTCGAGAGCGGAGCGCAGGCGTCCCCACTGGTAGGGATCGAGCGAGAGATACAGGGTGCGCGTGAGCATCTGTCCAGGCCCGGGGCTGGGCGTGTCCGGTTCGCGCCACGCGAAATCGTCGTCCACGGGCCAGCCGCCCGGAGGCGTCCGGGCCAGCGTCCACCTGCGGTTGCGAGCGGCCACGTTTCAGTGATCGCCCGTCAGCGGCACAAAACGCACGGGCAGCACGTAGCGCATGGAGATCTCGCCGTCGCCGCCCTTCTCCACCACCGCCAGGTTCTGGTCCCAGTCAGTCCCGATGGGGAGGACCATGGTGCCGCCCGGGCGCAACTGCTCGACCAGCTTCCCGGGCACCTCCTCGCCGACCGCTGTCACGATGATGGCGTCGAAGGGCGCGGCTTCCGGCCAGCCGTACCAGCCGTCCCCCGCGCGGACGTGCACGTTGTCGAACCCGAGACGGTCGAGGCGCTTCGCGGCGGACTCGGCGAGTGCCGGGATGATCTCGATCGTGTAGACGGAGTCGACGATCTTTGCGAGCACCGCGGCCTGATAACCCGACCCGGTGCCGATCTCGAGGACGCGGTCGGCGGGGTCGGTATCCATCAGGTGCGTCATGATGGCGACGATGTAAGGCTGCGAGATGGTCTGTCCGTGGCCGATGGGCAGGGGACAGTTGACGTAGGCCTCCCGCCGCGCGCGCTCGGGCACGAACTCGTCGCGCTGCACGGTCCGCATGGCTTCCATGACGCGGTCGTCCAGCCGGTCGACGCCCGTGAAGTTGCGCGTGCGCCGCACGTCGTCCCGGATGGCGTCGATCATCCCGCTCATCGTGGTCTGTGCCGCGGGGGTGCAGCCGAGGAGCGCCGCGAGAACCAGGGCGGCACGGCGCATGGCTTCAGCTATAGAGGCCGTGCTCGAACAGGCTCCCCCGGGACTCCGCGTATGCGGCGAGGAACGCTCCGGCGCGCTCGGCGCGGGCCACCGAGTCGTCCTGGCTCTCGTAGCCATAGGAGATGCCCTGCTGCGTCAGGATGGCGAAGCGCGGCGGATTGCGGTCCAGCATGTCCTGCGGGATCTTGCCGACCAGGCCTTCCTGCGTGCGGATGTACGGGCGGGCCATGTAGACGGGCACGCTGACCCGCAACCCGGGCGCGGTCCGGTTGAAGGCCCCGTGCCAGGTGTTCCCGTGCCAGGCGAGAAGCGAACCGGCCGGGCACTCCACCGCGACGGCTTCCTCGTTGCCGCCCTCGCCGACGATGGCCTCGCGGCCGATGGGGTTGCGGCACCACTTGTGGCTCCCGGGGACGAATGCGGTCGAGCCGTTCTCGCGGTCGAAGTCCGTCAGCACGTACGTCATGTTGCAGACGAGCGCCTGCGGCGGCAGGGGCGCTGGCAAGGGCGTGTCCGAGTGGAGGTTGAACGTGCTCTCGTTCGGGCCCTTCATGAAGCACCCCATGCTGGAAAGGACGACGCTGTACCCGCAGAGGTAGGTGGCCATGGCCAGCAGCACCGGGTTCATCAGCGCTTCCTCGAATACGCGGTCCTCGAAGAGCACGGACTGCATCAGGTCGCCGATCGGAGAGTCGCCGTCCCCGCCCGTCAGTGTCGCGAAACGGCCTTTCCAGCCGGCGTGGGTGGAGCCGGTTTCGAGATCGGGCCGCACGCCGTTGCGCCGCTCGGCGACGTCGAGGACCGCTTCGAGCAGACGGTCCCTGAGCCCGTCGGGCGTCGCGAGTTCCGGGGGAATGACGGTGTAGCCGTGCGCGTCGAGATCGGCCACGTACGGCTCGAGGCCCAACTCGCGAATCTCCGCCCAGGCGCGGTCGAGGTTGGTCTGGCCGTTGCCGTTGGTGGTCTTCATGATGAGGTCCTCGAGTGACGCTGCTAATGTACGTGGAAACCGGGGGAGGAGCCACCGCCTCGGGGGCAGGCGCCCTGCGGCACGCCACGAATTCCCGACGGCCGACCTCGACGAGATGCTCCGAGAGATCGAGGCCGGCTATCGCATCAGGTAAACCGCGCCAGGCCGAGGAGCCTTTCGCGGAGCGCCAAGGCGGCTGGTCAGGCTACCTGGCTCGCGTAACGCTTCTCGGCGCGCGCCTTGAGCGCATGGGCAGTTTCCTCGAAGCCGCGCCGGATCGCCCTTCGGAAAAGCGCCTGGACGATCGGGGCCAGGAGACCGGCCATCGTGTCGGTCGTGTGGTACGCGCAGCGATCGGGTCCGAGGGCCGTGATGACCTGCGTCTTCGCCGCCGTCAGCAGCGTCTGGCTCCAGTAGACGGAACTCCACGTCAGCCTTGTCGGCGGCTCGGCGACATCCGTGTGCTCCGTCACGTTCACCGGCAGCCGGCCGAGGACGACGTGGGCGCGCACGGGCGACCCGGCCTGGAAGTCCGTCTCGATGCGGGTCGTGAACGGGTTCCACTCACCGTACCGCTGCCCGTCCGTGAGAATGTCCCACACCGTCTGGGCGGGAGCGTCGATGGTCAGTGGGCGCGTTTCCACCACGAAGTCGAACACGCGTTTCCTCTCGAGGGGTTGCGGTGCTGGAACCAATGTACGCCGAGGCCTGGCGCGGCGAAAGCGACCCTCAGTTGACGATGATCCCGCAGCCGCCTCGGCGCGGATCACCGACCGCGACGAACGCTCCTTCGCGCGTCCCTGCGACGTGCACGCCGCCGAAGAACAGGTTGGCCCGGCCCCAGTGTTCGACGTCGTCGAAGGCGTCCTCGAGAGTGGCGACCGTGGCTGGCGAGAATCCGCCTTCCAGGCTCAGGCGTTCCCCTTCCACGTGCAGCCGGGGCGCCGTCACGGCCTCTTCGGGACCGCGTCCGTTGCGCACCAGTTGGTCCAGGATCTGGAGGATCGCGCTGCGGATCCGGTTCGACCCGCCGCTGCCGAACGCGAGTTGTGCGCCGGGCATGTCGACCAGGGTGGGCGCCATCATCGACGCGAGCCGCGTGCCCGGCGCCCAGCGGTGGAAGCCCCCGGGGTTGAGGTCCTCCTCGCCGAGCATGTTGTTCAGCATGATGCCCGTCCCCGGCACCAGCCGCCCGCAGCCTTCGCCGTTCGATATGGTCATGGCCGCGAGGTTGCCGTCGCGGTCGGCAACGCTGATGTGCGTGGTGCCCCGACGCGATTGCGCGCGCCCCAGCATCCGGCGCCGGTAGCGGCCGAGGAGTTCCGTATCGAGGGACGCTTCGGCGCCGGCTTCCAGGCGCGCCTCGTTCGTGACGCGCATCGCGCGGGCAACATTCGCGACGCGCTCCGTCTCGTCGGCAGCCTCGGTCCCTTCCAGCAACCCGAGGGCCAGGGCCACCAGCGTCCCGCCCGTCGAGGGCAGGGGATTGGTCCAAACGTTCGCTTCCCGATACGGCAGCGCGAGCGGCTTGCGCCGTTCGGTGCGATAGCGGGCCAGATCTTCGGGTCGAAGCTGGCCTCCTTCGCCGCACAGTTCGACCACTGCCGCCGCGAGCGCTCCGCGGTAGAAGAGTTCGACGCCTTCGCGGTGCAGCGCCTCGAAGGTCTCCGCCAGTTCCGGTTGCCGCAGGACATTGCCTTCGCCCAGCGGATGTTGGCCGCCGCCCGCGTAGATGCGCCGCGCTTCGTCGTTGCCGCAGTAGATCGGCCCCACGACGTCCATCATGTAGGCCTGCAACGGCGTCACCGAGACGCCGCCGCGGGCCGCCTCGATCGCGGGTTGCATCAGGCGGTCCAGGGGCAGGCTGCACAGGTCCTGGTGGATGTCGAACAGGCCACGGACGAAACCCGGTGTCGCGGCGGCTCCGACACCGACGTGGAACTCCTGGGTAACGCCCCCAAAATCGGCCACGACCGGGTAGAAGTCCAGGTCCTCCGGCGCTCGCTTCGCCAATGGCGTCTGTACGAAGAAGTCGTAGAGGACGGGCTCCGTGCCGGCGGGACGCGCGAGCAGGAAACCGCCACCGGCAAGGGATGCGAGCACCGGCTCCGCCGCGCAGGACGCACATTGCGCCGCGACGACGGCGTCGAACGCGTTGCCGCCGTCGCGGAGCACGTCGGCGGCAGCCGCGGCCGTGACGGGGTGTCCGCAGGCGACCGCGCCGAGCGGTGTCCGGGCGCGGGGCATGACGCGATGCTGGAGCTCGCCGAAAGCTGGGTCTACGTCACGACGATGGCGTGACGTCCGCTGCCGCGTCGCCCCATACCTGCCGCAGCCGCTCGTCCCGCCCGCACCGGTAACGGTAGTAGCGGTACCGGAGCGGGTTCTCGGTGTAGTAGTTCTGGTGGTAGCCCTCCGCGGCGTAGAAAGGGGCCGCGGGCAGGATGCCGGTCACCACTGTCCGCCCGAACCGCGTCTCGATGTCCGCCTTCGCGGCCTCCGCGAGTTCGCGCTCCGCCTCGCTCCCGAAAAAAACGGCGGCGCGGTAGCTCGAACCCCGGTCGCAGAACTGGCCGCGGTCGTCGAAGGGGTCGATGTTGCGCCAGAACACGGCGAGCAGTTCGTCGTAGGAGATTCGGTCCGGGTCGTAGGTGACGCGCACGACCTCGTAGTGACCGGTCCCACCGGCCGTGACCTGTTGGTACGTTGGGTTCCGCGTGTGTCCGCCGCTGTAGCCGGAGGTCGTGTCGAGGACACCGGGAAGTTGGTCGTAAGGGGGTTCCATGCACCAGAAGCAGCCGCCGGCGAAAACGGCGGTGGCTCCCTCGGCCAGCAGGTAGGGGGCGGCGAGCAGGAGGGCGAAGAGGATCAATCTGCGCATGCCGCCTATCTTGCGCCAGCGGTGGAGCGACTGTCGAGATGGCGAGAAGGCGCACCGGCCTCCGCGCTGTACGCTCACGGCATCCCGGCATACCCTTGGAGCCATGACACGCCGGCTGCTATGTGCCCTGGCTCTCGCGACTGCGTTCCCGGTCGGCGCGGACGAGGACGCCTCCGTATCCGAGTCCGCCTCCCACGACCTCACGACCTTCGTCCCCACCCGCGTCGAGTACGACAGCGCCGGCGGCCTCGGCGAGGCGTACTACTACTACGAGGGCCGGCTGTGGGCCCGCTGGGAGACGGACTTCCCGCAGGCGGAGCGCAACTTCGCCAAGCGCCTGACGCAACTGACGGCCATCGTCGCGGCCGGAAGCCCGGCCCGCCGGCGCCTGACGGACGAGGACCTCGGCGACTCCCCGCTTATCTTCATGTCGGACGTCGGGTACATGCAGCTCACCTCGGCGGAGAAGGCTGGCCTGCGCGGCTATCTTGAGAACGGCGGATTCCTGTGGGTGGACGACTTCTGGGGGGACGCGGAGTGGGCGAGCTTCGAGCGGGCGATGCGCGACGTGCTGCCGGAGCGTCGTTGGCAGCCGCTGCCGATCGAACACCCGATCTTCCACACCGTCTTCGAGATCGCGGAGATGCCGCAGATCCCTGCGCGGGATTTCGCGTGGATCGGCGACACGGCGGAGCCGCCCTGGATCCACCGCTATCCGCAGGGTTCGCTGGAGGTGCCGCAGATACGGGCATACCTCGACGACGAAGGCCGCCCGATGGCGATCGCGACCCACAACACGGACATAGCCGACGGCTGGGAGCGGGAGGCGTACGGCGAGTGGTACTTCGAAAACTTCTCCACCAAGTCGTACCGTCTCGGCATCAACGTGGTCGTGTACGCGTTGACGCACTGACGCCATGTCGAAGGGCGAGACCTGCACGTCCGGAGTCGAGGCCAGCGAGGCGGCGGCGCGCTACGAGGCGGTCGACGCCGACGCGCTAAACGCATGGCTGCGCGATCTGCTGCCGGAGGAACGGGGTTGCGTGCTCGATGTCGGCGCTGGTAGCGGCCGGGACGCCCAGTGGCTGACGGAGCTCGGGCACGAGGTCGTCGCCGTCGAACCCGACTGCGCGATGCGTCGCGAGGCCGAACGGTTTCATCCGCAACGCTCCTTCGAGCTGCTCCCGGATCGCCTTCCGAAGCTCGCCGCAACCGGCCGCACAGGGCTGGCGTTCGACCTGATCCTGCTCAACGCTGTGTGGATG
>VXNE01000074.1 GCA_009840715.1 Gammaproteobacteria bacterium | reverse complement strand
CTGTGCCTGTCCGCCGCCCGCCTCTCCTCTATAATCTGCCCGAGACGGTCAACCTCTAATCCCTCGCCAAGCGTGGCCCCTGTGCGGCCGGCGCGCGCGGCCTCCCCCGCGTCGAGCACACCCCGGCGCGCCGACGCGGCGATGCACACGGTCAGTTCCACGTCGTGACGTTCCGCGAACTCGAGCCACTCGGCGGCGATGTCCGGCTCGTCCGCCGGCAGCGCCACGAAGCGATTCGCGATACAGACTCCGTCCTTGTGAAAGAAGGCGCGATGGATCGCGTGCCCGGCCGCGAGGGCGGCCCGCGCGAACTTGAGCGCCGCGACCGGCGCGTCCGTAGTCCGTGGCGCGCCCTGGATCAGAAGCGCGATGCGCATGCCGCCCGGCGCGCCGTCACCGCCATTTCACATTGCGACCGTCTATCGCTCATAATGCAGCGGAGTTCCGACCGGAAACTGTTCCCCGGGTGAAAGGGTCGGCGCACGCCATGAGAAAAATCAGAGTCGCCATCGCCGGAGTCGGAAACTGCGCCAGTTCCCTGGTGCAAGGCATTGAATTTTACCGGAGCCGGAACGAAAAGGAGCCCGTTGGCCTGATGCAGGAGAGCATCGGCGGGTGGCGTCCCTCCGACGTCGAGGTGGTCGCGGCGTTCGACATCGACCGGCGCAAGGTGGGGCGCGTCCTGGAGGAGGCGGTGTTCGCGGGTCCCAACTGCACCCGCGTCTTCCAGCCGACGCTCGCGGCCAGCGGCGTGACCGTGCAGATGGGCCCGGTCCTCGATGGCGTGGCGCCCCACATGGCTCACTACGGCGACGACGAGGCGTTCCGGCCGGCGGACGACCCGCCCGTCGATGTCACGGCCGTCCTGCGGGAGGCGCGCGCGGAGGTCCTGCTCTGCTATCTGCCGGTCGGCTCGGAGCAGGCCGTACGGCACTACGCCCAGGCCTGCCTCGACGCCGGACTCGCCATGGTCAACTGCGTGCCCGTCTTCCTGGCGTCCAACGGCGACTGGGCGAACCGTTTCCGTGCCGCCGGGCTGCCCATCGTCGGGGACGACATCAAGAGCCAGATGGGGGCGACGATCATCCACCGCGCCCTCGCGCGCCTGTTCGCGGACCGGGGCGTGGAGCTTGACCGTACCTACCAGCTCAACACCGGCGGCAACACCGACTTCCTCAACATGTTGGAACGCAGCCGCCTGCAGTCGAAGAAACGCTCCAAGACCGAGTCCGTGCAGAGCCAGCTCGACGAGCGGCTGCACAGCGACGACATTCATATCGGTCCCTCCGACTACGTGCCCTGGCAGAACGACAACAAGGTGGCGTTCATCCGCATGGAGGGAAGGGGGTTCGGCGACGCTCCGATGGAGATCGAACTGCGCCTGTCCGTGCACGACTCGCCGAACAGCGCGGGGGTGGTCATCGACGCCCTACGCTGCGCCAAGGTCGGTCTCGACCGCGGCCTGGCCGGTCCCCTCGAGGCGCCGAGCGCGTACTACATGAAGAGCCCGCCCCGGCAGATGCGCGACGACGAGGCGCGGCTGGCCCTCGCCGACTTCATCGGTGAGGAGGAGGCGGAGGTCCCTGCCAAGAGTTCCCGCATGCCGGCGCCCGGGGGCGCCTGACGCTCGCCGTCGCGAATGCCCGTCTGGGCCATTGCGATCGTCCTGATCGCGCTCATCCTCTCCGCCGGATTACTGACCCGTCTCGGCTCGGGCGGAACGCTGGACCCCGCGTACTGCGCACTGGCCCTGTTCTTCAGCATCAACCTGCTGATCTGCTACTGGGAGGCGTGCCTGTTCGGTCGCCACGCAAACGTCGAGCAACGGGCGCCTTACTGGCGTGAACGACGTGCCGGGGGATCGTCCGTCGCGGTCGAGTTCCTGACCGCCCGCGTACCGCTCGGGGAGGCGCTCTCGACGACGCTGTGGGCGGACGTCTGGGCGATGTACTCGGTCTATGACCGGTCGTACGTGGACCGCGGGAGTTGGGGCTTCAACGTGGACACGGCCAACTTCGTCGTCACGACCGTCCCGTCGGTGCTGCTCCTCGCGACGTATTCCGACCCGTTCCTCCCGGCGATGGTGGCCGGCGTCATCGGCGTGGCCCTATTCTGGCAGTGGCTCTACGCCACTTCGGTGTACGTCGCGAGCATCTTCATCGCCGGTTCGCATACGCACCTGTCCAGGCGGGAGCTGTACCTCTTCGTCCTCGCGCCGAACCTGCCGTGGCTCGCCTCCGCGGTCCTCGGGATGTACGTGTCCGTGCGGCTGATCGTCGACGGGAGCTACGCCATCCTTGGAGTTTGAGGGCGGGACGCCACAAGGGCGTCCCCTACGGACCTCAGGGCAAGGTCATTTGCCGAACGCGAAGCCGGCGTCCTGCCCGGCGAAGGCGTCCGCCAGGATGCGCTCTTCCGGGCGCCTGGCGGCATTCTCTACCGGCAGCACGAGCCTGGAAGGCGAGTCCCCGCCCAGGAAGAACGTCAGCACGGGCGCGGGGTCGCGCTCCGGGACGTGCAGGTTGTCCCGGTCGGTGCCCGCCAGCGTCAGCCGCAGCCGGCTCCCCGCGCCGAGGGCGACGGATACCGGGTGGAGTTCGAGCGCGGCGGTCATGCGCTCGCCGGGACGGACTTCGAGCAGGTCCTCCGACGCCTGCGAACGCCACGCGGGACCCGGGTGGGGCCGCGGGCTCTCGCTCGTCTTCCGGTGTCGGAGATTCAGCCAGCCCTCCGTGACGTACTCCGCCTGGCCGTCCGGTGCTACCTGCTCCAACGTCGCGTGGATGGCGCCGTCGCCCGCCGTCGTCGCAAGCTCCAGGAAGAGCGTCGGCGCGCCGGTGAGTTCGATGTCGGCGTCGAGGACGGGTCCCGTGAACGTCGCGCAACGGCGCGCCCGCGCGACCAGGTCGGGATGCCGGATGTAATCGTCGCGCAGCATGAAGCGCATGCGCCCGCGGTCGCCCAGTCCCACCTCGTAGTCGACGGCGTAGTCGGCGGTCCTCTCCCGGCCCGGCTCCAGTGCCAGGCTGCAGTCGAGCGCCGACTCCACGGTGCCGCTTCCCACATCGCTCAGGAACCATTGCCGCTCCTCCACCTCCGGCAGCGGCCAGTGATCCGCACCCTTCCAGACGGCTCGGCCCTGCGGGTCTGTCGTCGAGAAAATCACGCCGGGCTCGTCGGCGATGCCGTTATCGATGCCTTTGAGCCAGTAGTCGAACCAGCGCAGCGGCTCCATCGTGGGCAGCACGCCATGGTTCCAGGGCCCGACGATGATGCGTTTCGGACCCGTGAGCGCCTCGTACAGGTCGAGGCACTCCCCGGCGAACACCATGTCCCACCACCCGGTCTGCAGGTAGACCGCCGTGCCGGAGCGGCTGATGCGCTCGAACTCATCGAAGACGTCGCCGAGCGGTCCCAGCTCGGGGCAGGGCGGCGGCGGGGCGCCCCGCGTCACGCTCCCGACATACTGGTTCCGGGTGAGGTTTTCGAGAACGCCTGGATCGTCGGAGCCCCCGTACTCGGGGGCGCGCCCCGCGAGTGCCTCGGCAAACAGCCGTTCGCCGTCCGGGCCGTCCACCGGGGCGGCGAGATCGACCCCGTCCTGTCCCTTGCGCATCTCGGACCAGTCGCGGGCGAACCCGGACATGGCGAGGCCGCCGTCGAACAGCGCGTTCAGGACCGAGGGGGGGATCTGGGGCACGATGCACGTCAGGTGTTTCGGGTGATACACGGCCGTCGCGAGCTGGATGGCGCCCTCCCACGAGCCGCCGATCATGCCCACGCGGTCCGTGGCCCACTCCTGTCCGGCGATCCAGTCGATCACGTGGGCGATGTCGGCCCCATTGCGCCAGGTCTGGTTCGCGTGGGTGCCGAAGGACGCGCCGGTCCCCCGGAAGTCCACGCTGACGACGTTGTACCCGTAGTGGAGGACCTGCTGGCAGGCGGGACGCTGCTCGTAGGCCGTGACGAGCGCGCCGACCGGCAGATGCGCCGTCAGCTTCGCGTACTTCGGCGCGTTGAACTCGTTCTCCTTCTTGTAGTACGCGCGCCGGTAACCCGTCGCCTGCACGACGGTGGGCAGGGGCCCGTCGAGCAGCGCGCCGTCACGCGTCGGACGCAGGATATCCACGGCGATCCGGCAGCCGTCGTCCATCGGGACGTACACGGAAGACCGCGCGTAGCCGTTCGCGACTTCGTGGGAATAGCCTTCGTAGACGTTGATCGTGGATTTCATGCATGGCTCCTGTGGACGCGCTGGCTGACTCGGAAAAGCCGCGAGCCTAACGCGACATCCGTGCGAGTGCACGGCTGGACCTCCGGCCCCGGGCGAGTAGCGCTATCAAGGACGCGTGGACACGTGCCTCATGCGTGTTGCGTGTGATGCGTTGACATCAAAAGCTTCGGTGCTACGATGCACCCATGCGAACGACACTCTCTCTCGATGACGATGTGCTCGATCGCGCGCGCCTGATCGCGGCGAAGCTGCGCAAGCCGTTCCGGTTCGTCATCAATGAGGCGCTGCGAACGGGACTGACCGGTTTCGAGGACGGCGCCAGCCAGCGACGGTATGTCACCGAGCCCCACCCCATGGGGCTCCGCCAGGGCTACGATCTCGACAACATCCAGGAGCTGATTGCCCAGATAGAAGGCGAGAGCGCGCGTTGATCCTCGTCGACGCCAACCTGCTCCTGTACGCGGAGGACGCACTGCACCCCGCGAACGTGCGGGCTCGTGCCTGGTGGGACGACACACTGTCCGGCACGGATCCGGTCTGCCTGTGCTGGACCGTGCTGGGCGCTTACCTTCGCATCGGCACCAACCGCCGCGTATTCGAGCAGCCCCTTTCGATCACGCAGGCGGTGAACCGCGTCGAGGGTTGGCTCGATCAGCCGTGTACGCGCCTGGTTCACGCTACGGAACGTCACTGGGAGGTCTTCCGTTCGCTGCTGGTCGACGGACAGGCCACGGCGAACCTCGTTACCGACGCGCACCTCGCCGCGTTGGCCATAGAGCACGGTTGCCGGATGGCATCGACGGACGCGGACTTTTCGCGGTTCCAGGGACTCACCTGGTACAACCCGCTACGTGAGTGACGCCGGCTCGGGCGGCGGGCTCGGGTTCGTGGTCGAGCGCGCCGGCGTGCTTCAGTCCTTGACCAACCGCTTGCCCATGCTCACCGTCTCGTCCTCGACGAATCCCAGCGACCGGTAGAAGCCGATGGCCGCCGGATTGGACTTCCTGATCTGCAGGTTGATCTTCGGGCACCCCATGGCGCGCAGCCCCACCTCAGCCGCATCCATCATCTGGCGGCCGAGCCCGTGCCGGCGGCATTCCTCGACCACGGCCAGGTAGTTGATCCACCCGCGGTGCCCCTCGTACCCCGCCATCACCGTGGCCACCAGCCTTCCTTCCAGGGAGCCGACGAGGAACAGTTCCCGCTGGACGCGGAGCTTGCGCTCGATGTCCTTTAGCGGGTCGTTCCAGGGCACCACCAAGCCGCACGCGCGCCACAGCGCTACGACCAGGTCGGCGTCACGTTCTTCGTAGGGCCGAATCGCAAGCCCGGTCATCAACCGGCCATCAGCGCGATGACCTCGTCCGTGGAGTACACGTCGCCGAAGCCGAGCAGGATGTTGGACAGGCTCGCCCAGTGCTCCTCGTCGTCGCGGCCGGCGTTCGCGTCCGTGATCATCACGGTCTTGAAGTTGCGCATGGCGGCCTCCCGCGCCGTCGACTCGCAGCACACGCTCGTCACCGTCCCCGTGACGAGCACCGTGTCGATGCCCCGGTCGCGCAGCAGTTCTTCGAGCCCGCCGCCGCTGCCGACGAAGGCGCTGAACCGGTTCTTGCTGACGGTGATGTCGGCGGGATCCTGCTCGAGGGGCGCGTAGACCGAGTGGCCCGGGGAGCCGGCGGTCAGCGCGGCCCGGAAGGCCTTCCCCTGTTCCTCGCCGAAGACGTGGTCGTACATGATGGGCCAGCGGTCCTCTTCCTCCGGTCCGTAGGTGGAGACGATCCACACCACGAGGCCGCCAGCTTGCCGCAGCGCCGCGTTGATCCGGTTGATGTTCGGCACGACCTCCCGCGCCACCGGAATCTCGGCCGCGGCGCCCTCCGCCACGAAGGCGTTCTGCATGTCGACGACCAGCATGGCCGTCCGTGCCGGGTCGATGGTTTCGAAGGTGTGGACCCGGCCGCGTCGGGCCAGGCAGCGATTGACGACGTCCTCCGGTATTCCTCCCTCGTGCATGTCCCTTTCCCCTGTCATTCACACTCCCGGATTGTCGCAACTTGCAGCGACGGAAGGAATGCGCACGCCGGGGGGGCCGGTGGCGGCTTGACCGGCCGGACACGGCCATGCACGATCGGCCGTATCGCAGGAGGCACGTGTCGACCTAGACACGCGATGCCCCCGGCGGTGTAGGGGAGGGAGCCGCTGGCGTTGTTGGCTCAAGCCCGGCGCGTTGAGCACATCAGCGGTTTCCGCCCCGCCTTGCCAGGCCCCGCGCCCCGCCACCGCCTGACAGGAAGCAATCATGCGCTTCGGCATCTTCGACCACATGGAGTTGACCTCCTCGACCCTCGCCGAGCTGTACGAGGAGCGGCTGCGCATGCTCGAGTACGCCGACGCAGCCGGTTTCTGGTGCTACCACAAGGCCGAGCATCACTTCACCCCGCTGGACGCCGCGCCGTCTTCCACCGTCTTCCTGGCCGCCGCGTCCCAGCGCACGCAACGGATCCGCCTCGGCTCCATGGTCATGCTGCTTCCCTTCTACGAGCCGCTTCGGTTCGTCGAGGAGATCTGCATGCTCGACCACCTCTGCGGCGGACGCCTCGAGGTGGGCGTGGGGAAGGGCATCTCGCCCGCGGAGCACGCGCTGTGGGGGCACGACCCGGCCACGGCCCGTGAGCGTTTCGAAGAGGCATTCGAGATCGTGCGCGTCGGGCTTTCCGAGGCGACTCCCGAGCGCGCGGACCCGGGCTCGGACGTGCTCGAGTCGGTGACCGAGCGGTATCGGAGGACGGGCAGTGCAGACGGGACCCCGCAGCCGCTACACACGCTGCAGCGGCCGCGACCGGGTTTCTGGTACCCGGGGAACGTGGACTACGCGGGCCGGCACCGGCTGCACACCATCGTCGGCGGTCCCGCGAGGGCGATCAACCGGGCTGCGGAGATCTACCGGAAGGGCCTCGAACGACCCGACAGCGACTGGAATCCCGGTGTGGCCGAACCGATGATCGGCGTACAGGCGCACATCTACCTGGACACGACGGCGGCGGCGGCGATCGACCGCGTCCGCCAGGCGTACGCCGTGTACCACCGCAACCTGACCACCCTGTGGCATCGGTACGACGTCCCGATCGCCGAGATCGATCCGACGTTCGGCGGCAGGTTCGACGTCGCGATGGAGCGCAGTGCGCTGCTCGCCGGGTCTCCTCGGACGGCCATCGAGTACGTCAGGCGTGTGGCCCGCGAGACCGGCATCTCCTACGTGGTGTTCGCGTTTGGCTGGGGTGACCTGACCCACGCCGAGATCATGAGGTCGATGGGCCTGTTCGCCGAGGAGGTGATGCCGGAGTTCCAGGGATGAGGCCGAGGCGCCGCACGATGCCACCGTGGGTCTTCCGGGCCGGGATGTGTCGCCGGGATTCGGCCTGAACCCGTCGACATGACGCTCGCCTGGTACGACTAGGGCATCATTGCGAGCTTCCTGGTCGCCTCGCTCGCGATCGGATTCGCGCTGCGCCGCCGAGCCGGCCGCGACAGCAACGCGTTCTTCCTGTCCGGCAGGAACGTGCCCTGGTGGCTGCTCGGCGTTTCCATGGTCGCCACCACGTTCTCGACGGATACGCCGAACCTGGTCACGGAGATCGTGCGGACCCGGGGAGTCGCCGGCAACTGGGTCTGGTGGGCGTTTCTCGTCACCGGCATGTTCACCTGCTTCCTGTACGCGCGCCTGTGGCGCCGGTCGGGGGTGTTCACGGACCTCGAGTTCTACGAACTGCGCTACAGCGGCAAGGCGGCGGCCGCGGTCCGCGCCTTTCGGGCGATCTATCTCGGCGTCTGTTTCAACGTCGTCGTCATCGCACTCGTCACGCTCGCCGCCATCAAGATCGGCGCGGTGACCATGGGGTTGAGCCCATCGCAGACCGTGCTTGTCGCCGGGGCCGTGACGGTCGCGTTCAGCGCGCTGGGAGGTTTTCTCGGTGTCGTGGTCACCGACCTGATCCTGTTCGTCGTGTCGATGGCTGGCGCGATCGCCGCCGCCTGGGTAGCCGTCAGCCTGCCGGAAGTGGGCGGACTGGCGAACCTGCTGGACAGTCCCGAGGTCGCGCAGCGGCTGAGCTTCTTTCCGGACCTGTCCAACACGGAGCTCGCGGTCTCCGTGCTCGTCATTCCGCTGGCCGTCCAGTGGTGGAGCGTCTGGTATCCAGGGTCGGAACCGGGCGGCGGTGGCTACGTGGCGCAACGGATGCTGGCTGCGAGAAGCGAGCGTGACGCCGTCGGGGCCGTGTTGCTGTTCCAGACGGCACACTACGCCATCCGGCCGTGGCCATGGATCGTGGTCGCGCTGGCTTCGCTGGTGGTATTCCCGGATCTGGACGCCATTCGCGAGGCGTTCCCTGGAGTAGACGCGAACGTCATCGGCCATGATCTCGCCTACCCAGCGATGCTGACCTTCCTGCCCTACGGGCTGCTCGGCCTCGTGCTGGCATCACTCGTGTCCGCCTACATGTCCACCGTGTCGACGCAACTCAACTGGGGCGCCTCCTACGTCGTCAACGACTTCTACCGGCGGTTCATCGCGCCGGAGGCGGACGAGAGGACGCTGGTGCTGGTCGGCCGTGTGACGACCGTACTGCTCATGGTGCTAGCCGGATGGCTGGCGCTCTCCCTGGAGAGCGCCCTGCAGGGGTTCAACGTCCTTCTCACCATCGGTGCCGGAACGGGCCTGCTGTTCCTGCTGCGATGGTTCTGGTGGCGCATCAGCGCGTTCAGCGAGATCGCCGCCATGGCGGTGTCGTTCGCGGCGGCGCTGTACTTCCAGTTCGCCGACCTGCCGGGCTGGACTTCCTACCAGAAGCTGATCGGCGGTATCGGCGTCACTACGCTGGGCTGGGTGCTCGCCACCTACCTGTGCCCGGCCACGGATCCCGCCGTGCTGGCCCGGTTCTACCGCCGCATCCGGCCAGGCGGTCCGGGATGGAAGGCGGTGCGTGCACGCGTGGCCGCGGAGCCGTCGACCACTTCGGACGATCGCATTCCCAGGTCCCTGCTGAACGTGCTGCTCGGTTGCATCTGCATCTACTCCCTGTTGTTCGCGACCGGCAGCGTGATCTACGGTGAGATCGTTCGCGCGTCGGTCCTGCTTGTGGTCGGCATGTCCGCCGGCGTGCCGGTCCTGATCAGCGTGCTTGGCGGCCGGACCGGATCCGGGACCCGCTGATGCCCGCGCTGGACAGCAGGCAGGTGGCGTGGCTCGCGTCCCGAGGGGTCGCTGGGCCGTTTCGCAGCGTAGGTCGGGGCTTCCGTACCAACGTCTTCGAGTCCGGGGGAGGACGCATCGTCCGAGTCGGCAGGTCACCGGCCAGCGAGAACACCTTCTCGGCCGAGCGGCGCGTGATGCGCGCCGTGCGAAGGCATGTCGATGTCGCGGTCCCCTGGCCGACCATCGTCGAGGACGACCTGCAGGAGTTCCCCCATGGCCTGATGGTCTATAAGAAACTCCCGGGGACCACGCCCACCGCAGCCGCGCCGGCCCTCGCGGAGAGCGCCGCCTCGGTCCTGCGACAGCTGCACACGATGGCCGCGGACTTCGACGCCCCCAATCGGGCGATCGATCCCGATGAGGTCGCCGCCCTGGTGCGCCTGACGAGACCTCGCCTGACCGAGGCGCAGGGCCGCAACGTCGACGTATGGCGGGCCGACCTCACGCGTCTCCTCGCCCGCAACCCGCCACCCTGCCTGGTCCACGGCGACTTCTGGCAGGACAACTGGCTCGTGGGCGCCGGCGGGACCATTACCGGGCTTCTCGACTTCGAACGTGCGGGCCTGGGGCTTCCGCACGAGGATCTCGCCACGCTCGGGTACCTGGGGGAGGGCTTTCGCGACGCGGTGCTCGATGCCTACTGCGACGCGATGGGCGGGGACCCCGCGTCGCTGTGTGAGGAAATCCGGCTGTTCGAGGTACTGCGGGAGCTGCGCGGGCTCGGCTGGGCCATCCGGAACCCGTCGGCGGGGGAGGGCGATGACGCTCTAGCGAAGGTTGCCCGAATCCTGGCGCGTTACGGATAGCCGGGCGTCCAGACCGCGAACAGGAACGTCACGCCGAACGGCTTCGAAAAGCATGGCATGGATCGCCAGATAACCGACGAAGCCGACGATCCACGACACGAAGAGCCTCGGAAGGGTGGGCTTGAACAGGAGATAGGCAAGGGCGAGCATCACGAGCCCGGGAATCGGCCCAACCACCTCGAGCGGCGACTGCAGCAACTCGTCGGCTCCCTTCGCGAGCAGTTGCGCGACCGCCGCGATGAGGAGCGATCGACCGTACGGTGTTGGCCGAACCTGGAGGATGTATCGGGCGCAGGGGCCGACGAGCGCTGCCGTCACGAGGATCCTGAGCAGGACCGCAAGGGCAACCAGGGGCGTATCGGACGTGAACACGATGCTCCTCCCGACCTGATGATTGTTCACATTCTCCCCAGTTACCCGCTGGTTTGACATCGTATTAGATATTGCTTATATAAGTGCTTCCTGAACTTATGGAGACGTCATGGACCTGCATGTCGACAGCCAACTCGCCGCCGTGGAACGCTCGGTGTCGTCGCTCGAACGCGACGGGCAGCCAGCGCGGGCGGTCACGCTGGCACGGAGCTATGCGACCACGGTCGAGGACCTGTGGGACGCGGTGACGACCCCGGACCGCATTGCGCGCTGGTTCCTTCCGGTCAGCGGGAACCTCGAGCTCGGCGGCCGCTACCAGTTCGAGGGCAATGCGGGCGGTACGATCACGCACTGCGAGCGTCCGTCGCTTCTCGCCCTGACCTGGGAGTTCGGCGGCGACGTCAGTTGGGTGGACTTGCGGCTCGCGGAGGACGGCGCCGGCCGCGCACGCCTTGCGCTCACGCACACGGCGCTGCTGTCGGATCACTGGACCGAGTTCGGTCCCGGGGCCGTCGGGGTCGGGTGGGAGATGGGCCTGCTCGGGATGGAACTGCACCTGACGCGGCCGAACGAGCCAAAGATCGACGAGCAGACCTTCCACCTGACACCCGAGGGCAAGGCGCTGCACATCGGCAGCAGCGAGGCGTGGGGCGAGGCAGCCATCGCGTCGGGAGCGGATCCCGAGGCTGCCCGCGCCGCGGCACGGCGTACGACGGCCTTCTACACCGGCGAGCCGGTGGAGTAAGCATGCACGCCTTCGAGGTCCTCGGCGATCCGGTGCGGCGGCGCGCTCTCGAGATGCTCGGCGGCGGCGAGCGTGCCGCCGGCGAGATCGTCGAAGTCATGCGCGACGAGTTCGCCATCACCCAGGCGGCGGTTTCCCAGCACCTCAAGGTGCTGCGGGATCACGGGTTCGCCAGCGTGCGTATCCACGGCGCTCGCCGGATCTACACGTTGGACGCGGATCCCTTGCGGGAAGTCGACGCCTGGCTCGAGCCGTTCCGCCGGTTCTGGGAGCCGAAGCTTGATGCCTTGGGGACGGAGATTGCGAGGGGTAGGCGGGGCTAGGATAAAATAGAGGCAGAACAGTGGGTTACTAGTAGCTCTTCAAGACGAGTGGGATCCGACGTGGACGAGTCGTAGTCTCTGGCAGTCCGGCTTTCTCGTAGATCAGGACGAGGTCTGGCCAGACATGGCAGTCTCCGAAATCGCTCCAATCGCCACTAAGCGCGTGGTCGTCGTGGCGGGCGTCGAGTGCGATGTCGTCGGCGGGAGCGTTCACGATGGTGGCGAGCCGTTCGTCGAGGTCGTTCCGGTGACGGCCTCGAGATTCTCGTCTGTAGTCGCGCTTGAACCGGCTCGTCCGCTCAATCGTCCGCATGCAGGTCGTCAAGCAGGCTGCTGACATCGGCGAACTGCGGCAGGTTGCCAGCGCGGGCTTCCTTCATCGCGGCGATGGTCTCTTCGTTGGGCACGAGGGGGGCGAATGGCAGCGCCTTCTCGCGGGCAACGCGCGTTAGCAGGAGCCGCACAGCATCGGAGACGGTGAGACCCATTCCCGCGAGGACCGTTGCGGCCTCCTCCTTGACTTCGGGGTCGACCCGGGCTTGGACAAGATGGTTCGCCATAGCGGTCATTCGTGGTGTGCATGGCATTGTCATGCAGCAGGTCGCTTGTGCAAAGGCAGTTGGAGAAGTTGGCGTTCTCGCTACAGGTTCGATAACTGATTGATTTCACTTTAAGTGTTGGCGGAGGGGCAGGGATTCGAACCCTGGGAGGCGTTACCCTCACCGGTTTTCAAGACCAGCGCTTTCGACCGCTCAGCCACCCCTCCGGGGGGTTCGGCATCGTAGCATGAGCCCCGCGCATGCTTGGGCCGGAGGTGGCGCGAAGGCCTTCCTCCGACAAGTCACGCTCACCGAAAGTTCCGACTCGCGAACGACTCCATGGCATCCCCTCGATGCGACAGCCCCGCCAGCC
>VXNE01000525.1 GCA_009840715.1 Gammaproteobacteria bacterium | reverse complement strand
CCCCCCGCGCAGGGGCCGGGGGCGGGGCCGGTGGGAAGATCAGCCGCCCGTGGTGTAGGTCAGGCCGACCTTGATCATGCGTCCGAACGGATTGTGCGTGAACGCGTCGTAGTTCATCTCGACGCCGGTGAACGGCGGATCCTCGTCGGAGATGTTGAGGACCGAAGCCGACAGTTCGAGACGCTCGGAGAGGAAGCGGTAGGTGACGTGCAGGTCGTGCGTCCACTGCTCCTCCACCGTGATGTCCGCCGTGTCGCGCTCGTACTCGTCGACGTAGTTCGCGTTGTAGCGGATGTTCGCGGGTCCGACGTTGTAGTTCAGGATCACGCGACCCTTCCACTCCACGAGCGTGCGCGCGAGGGACGTCCCGTAGTTCATGCTGCCGAGCGCGTCGTACGCGCCGCCGAGCACCCACGAGCCGATGTCGTAGCCGAGGATCCGCGTCCCGGTGAGGCCGACGGTCGCGATGCCGGGCCCCGCGCCGAACTCGTACCGCGCCGTGAAGTCGATCCCGTCCGTCTCGATGTCCGGCCCGTTGACGATGTTGATGTCGATGATCTCGAGGTTCGTCGCCGACGGCGGGCCGCCGAAGGTCAGCCGGTTGAAGTACGGGCCGGATGGATCGCAGCCGGGGTTGCAGGCCGTTGCGAGCACGGCGGTGTAGGGCTCGGTAACGAGGGGCTTCTTGAAGTCGTACGACCAGTAGTCGAGCGTCACGAACAGGTTGTCGTCCCGCGCGATCAGTCCGTCGTGGTCGACGAGGAGCCCGACGTTGAGGGTCGTCGCCTCTTCCGGTTCGAGGTCGGGGTTGCCCTTCGTGTCCACCCGCTTGAAGGCGCCGGTCTGGGCGATGTACTGGAGGCTGTTGGACGAGTCGTCCGCCACCGTCTGGTTGAGCGTGGGCCCCCGGAACGTGGTGCCGACGGACGCGCGCAGACCGATGCTCGGCGTCGCCTGCCACCGGATGGCGGCCTTGGGATCGACGCTGGCGCCGGTCGCGCTGCCGTAGTCCTCGTAGCGAACCGAGAGCTGCCCTTCGACGGTCTCGGACAGCGGCAACTGCATCTCGCCGAATACCGCGTAGATGTCGCGGTCCTGGTCGATGTCCGTGCTCGGGGGCAGGAATCCGAACAGGCCGTTGCGGTTGCTCGTGCAGTCCTTGATCTCCGGGCCCGCGGCGCAGGGGAAGAGATCGAAGTTGTTGATGTCGAAGGGACCGCTTTCGTAGGTCTCGTGGCGCCAGTGGGCGCCGGCCGCGAAGCTCACGTTCCCGCCCGCGAGCGTCCACGGCAACGGACCGCCGAAGACGCCCTCGAGGACGAAGAGCGAGGTTTCGCCCGTCCCGCCGAGCTCAGTCACCATGTACTCGAGGAGTTCCCGATTGTTGAGCGCCGGGTTGAAGTCCGGGTTGCTCGCGGTGCCGTCGCGCACCTGCGGATGCGAGCCGGCCATGGAGTTCGAGAACGGGATCCAGTAGCGGCAGGGGCCCTGGCCGGCGTGGGCCATGACCGTCTCCAGCGAGAAGGAGAGGTTGCCGTTCTCGTCGTACTCGTTCGGAACCTGGGCCTCGCAATCGAACCCGCCGAGGCCCTGGCGCGCCCGCGCGTCGCGGTACACCATGGTGTCGCCGCCGAGCGACAGGCGCTCGGACTGCGAGTAGACGGCGGAAACCTGCCAATCGTAGTCGCCCCGGGTGCCGTCCAGCGCGACCTCCAGGCGTTGCAGGTCGTTCTCGCGCGCGTGGTCGCGCAGCGGCCCGTCCTGGCCGTAGTAGCGTCCGTAGAACCAGGCGACGTCCTGCCATGCGGTCGGGATGCCCGCGGCGTCCTGGGTGGGGTCTCCGGCGTAGCGGCAGTAGGCTTCGCCGCAGTGGGCCATGTCGCCGTAGAGATCGGGATACTTGCTCGCCATGTCGACGAGGCCGGGGTTGTTCGCCCGGATCGTGCGGTTCTCGTCGACGAGGCGGTTCGGCGGGTAGGAGGGCGATGTGTTCCACGCGGGGACGTCG
The DNA here is from genome assembly GCA_009840715.1 of Gammaproteobacteria bacterium. Lineage (GTDB taxonomy): Bacteria > Pseudomonadota > Gammaproteobacteria > Pseudomonadales > Azotimanducaceae > VXNE01. The sequence goes on along the minus strand of VXNE01000525.1, from coordinate 10,681 downwards.
CTGTCGGTCATCAGGAAGCTGGCGGAGAGAGTGGTCGTGTCGTTGACTTCCCAGGTGCCTTCCGTGAGCCATTGCCAGCGTTCGGCCTCTTCGGCGATGTTGTCGAAGGCGGTGTACTGGAAACGGCAGAAGCCGCCCAGGGTGTTGCCCGCGATGCCAACGGTGGTGCGCGCGCCGCCGAGGCGTTCGCAGTTCGGATCCACGATGCCGGTAGCGAGCAGTCCGACGAACCCCCCGATCGGGAACGCGTTCCATCGGCTGAGCGGAACCACCACCGACGGCCGTCCCACGGACGACCAGCCGCCCGTCGGGCTGTCCGCGTAGGGCAGGATCGCCCAGTCGCGGTCCGAGAGCGTCAGTTCGCCGCGCTCGATGTAGCTGAACGAACTGACGAGATGGCCGCGGCCGTCCGCGAGTTCGGTACCCCAGATCAAGCCGGCTTCGGTGTCGCCGTCGGAGTCGTCGATCATCTTGTGGTTGGCCGAGGCCTCGAAACCGACGAAATCCCTGCGGGTGATGAAGTTCATCACGCCGGCGATCGCGTCGGAGCCGTAGGTGGCCGCAGCGCCGTCGCGCAGGATTTCGATGCGCTCGATGGCCACCGACGGAATGACGTTGACGTCGACCAGGAGTTGCGCCTGGGCCCCGATGGCGTGGGGCGACCAGGTCGTACGTCGGCCGTTGACGAGCACGAGCGACCGGCTCGGGCCAAGGCCGCGGATGTTGACCGTCGCGCGGTCCGCGCCGGCGCCGGCCTGGAACTGGTCGGTCTCGCCGTCCGCGCCCTGGCTGAACGACAGGTTCTTGATGAGGTCGAGGACGGTGGGAGTGCCCTCGTTGGCGAGGTCCTCCCGGGTCAGCGTGGTGACCGGGAGGGGGGCGTCTTCCGGGGTGCCCTTGATATAGGACCCCGTGACGACGATCTCCTCGACCTGCTCGCTCGCTTCCTCCTCGGCCTGGGCGGCCGGAAGCAGGAACAGCATGGCTGCGGCGAACAAGGGCGCGAGGATAGCGAGAGCCGTTCGGCCCTTACGTGGCGTCTTCATGGTGATGCCTCGAATGCTTGTTGGTTATGCGAGCCGCCGCAGTCGGTGGGTCGTGCCACTTGCCCCTCTCCGGCAAACCGGGCACGCCGACGCGAAAGCCGTTTGATTCTAGGCCATCAAGCTGCGTAAGCCAATGAATCTAAAGTATATTCCGCTCTCTTAATGGGCGGAGCTACAACATTGGCGGTCACTCGATGATCTTGCCGATCGGGTACTCCACGATACCCCGTGCGCCGGCGGCCTTCAGACGCGGGATGAGCGTGCGCACGACGGACTCGTCGATGATGGTGTTGAGCGCGATCCAGCCCTCGTCCGAGAGCCGGGATATGGTCGGGGTCTGCAGCGCGGGCAGCAGCCCGGTGATCGCGTCCAGGTCGTCCTTGCGCGCGTTCAGCATGAGACCGACCTTGCCCTCCGCGGCAAGACAGGACCGGAGCATGAGCGCGATGTTGTCGAGTTTCTCCACCTTCCATGGGTCTTCCATGGCCGCATGGTTCGCGATCAGGCGCGGCGTGCTGGACAGTACCTCGTCGACGATGCGCAGGTTGTTGGCCCGGATGGAACTCCCCGTCTCCGTGACTTCCACGATGGCGTCGGCGAGGAGCGGGGGCTTGGCCTCGGTGGCGCCCCAGGAGAACTCCACCCGCGCCTCTACGCCGTGGCGCTCGAGGTACGCGCGGGTGACGCGCACGACTTCCGTCGCGATGCGCTTCCCGTCGAGGTCCGAGACCTGCCGTACGGGCGAGTCCGCCGGGACGCAAAGCACCCATCGGGCGGGCCGCCGGCTGACCTTGGAGAAGCGCAGTTCGCAGATCTCCCGCACGTCGGAGCCTGTCTCGATCACCCAGTCGTGCCCGGTGATGCCGGCGTCGAGCACGCCCTGCTCCACGTAGCGCGCCATCTCCTGGGCACGCACCATGAGGCAGTCGATCTCGTCGTCGTCGATGCCCGGGTAGTAGGAGCGCGAGGAGAACGTGATGCGGTAGCCCGCGCGCTCGAAGAGTTCACGGGTGGCTTCCTGCAGGCTCCCGGCCGGGATGCCGAGCTTGAGGAGGTTGCTCACGACCGGGCCCCATAGACTTCCTCGGGGTCGAAGACCCGTTCGGCGATGACCGTGGCGGCCCCCGTGTCGGGATCGATTTCCCGGAAGAAGCAGCTCTCGTAGCCCTCGTGGCAGGCAGCGCCGCCGACCTGCTCCACCTTGAGAAGGATCGTGTCCGCGTCGCAGTCGTAGAAGACCTGTCTGACGTGTTGCACGTGGCCGCTGGTCTCGCCCTTGCGCCAGAGTTGCTGGCGGCTGCGGCTGAAATAGCAGGCGCGGCGGGTGCGCAGCGTCTCGGCCCAGGCGTCCGCGTTCATCCACGCGAGCATCAGCACGGCGCCCGTCTCCGCGTCCTGCGCGATGGCCGGGAGCAGGGGCGATTTCTCGAAGTCGGGACCGTCCATGAGGCCGGCGCTCCGGGGGCGCGGGTCGGGGGAGGGGCGCGAATGCTATAGGGATGGCGGGATGGTGTCGAATGCAGCGCCACGGACATGCCGCCCCTGGGTTGACAAGGGGCAGAGTATGACCATACTTCTCAGTATGGCCACAGTCACGGTGCGATCGACCTACTCACTGGACGTGGAAACCGTCCGGCGTCTCGAGGCCTTGGCCAAGAGGTGGGAGACGTCCAAGTCCGGCGCCCTCCGGCGTGCGATCCGGTTGGCGTCCGAGGACACGCGGCCGACGGTAAACGAGAAGCTCGCAGCGCTCGACGAACTGCAGCGCTTGCTCGCACTGGATGAACGGAGCGCTGCGGAGTGGTGCGCGGAGGTGAGGCGTGAGCGGCATGGCTCATCGGAGCGTCGTTTGAGTCGGCTGATGCCGTGATTCACCTCGATACGAGCTTTCTGATCAGAGCCCTGCTACCTGGCTCCTCGCAGCGCGAGCAGCTCAGGACATGGGCTGGCGCGAATGAGACCATCACGATGAGCTCGGTGGCCTGGACCGAGTTCCTGTGTGGCCCGCTGGACGCGAGGGCGGCGTCGCTGGCCGCCACGCTCGTCGACCGGCGTTTGGACTTTACGACGGAAATGGCCGAGGTGGCCGCCCGATTGTTCAACGTTACCGGACGGCGCCGCAACTCCATGACGGATTGCATGATCGCGGCGGCAGCCATTGCCGAGGACACCGCCATCGCAACGGGCAATCTCCGGGACTTCTCCAGGTTCGAGGAACACGGGCTCGCGTTGTTGTAGGGGACGGGCTTGTCCCGTCCCGTCTCGAATCCAAGCAGGATATCCCTACCGGGGATCAGCGCCAGTCCGCCACCCCACCCTCCGCGGGAATCGGCACCTCCCGAATGCGTTCGTCCACGTCGTCGAACTCGAGCCGCAGCGCCTTGCACATCACCGCGTGCAGGTTGTAGCTCATGACGTGATACGTGAGTTCGAGGATGTCCTCGTCCGAGAAGTGTTCGTGCACCGCCTCGAACAGCGCATCGGAAGCGCGTCCGCCCTGCAGCACCAGCGCGTCCGTCCACGCGAGCACGGCGCGATCCCGGGCATCGAAACAGTCGGCGACCTGCCAGTGGGGGATGGCCGCGACCATCAACCTGCCGGGCGGCGCCGGCCAGCACTTCTTCTTCGACGTGGGCAACGGCGACATGCTGGCGTTCTTCTGGTTTCCGGATGCGCCCGAGAGCATCCCGGGGGTGACACACAGCGGGCACCTCGTGGGCAAGGGCAACTTGACGTCGGCGCACGCCTCGATGAACCACGTCGCATTCAGCGTCCCACTGGAGTTCGCCGCGTGGACCCGCCCGCTCGACGAGCGGGACGTGAACGCCGAGCCGATGCGCGTCGAAGCCTGATCGCCTTCCGGGCTAACATCCCGGTAATGACAGACATACCGATTCAGTGCGCGTGCGGCGCGGTGCGCGGCGTCGTGCGGGACATGGCGCCCTCGAACACCAACCGGGCGATCTGCCACTGTGACGACTGCCAGGCCTTCGTCCATTTCCTCGGGCGGGCGGACGAAGTGCTCGACGAGCACGGCGGCACGGAGGTGTTCCAGGTCGCGCCCGGCAAGGTCGACTTCACGGAAGGCGCCGAGCGCCTGGCCTGCCTGCGCCTCACCGAGAAGGGCCCCTACCGGTGGTATGCCGACTGCTGCCGGACGCCCATCGCCAACACCCCCGCCAACTGGCGCATCTCGTTCGCGGGGCTGCTGGGGCGCTGCCTGAGCCCGCGTCCTGAAACCTCTTTCGAGTCGGTCGCCGGACCCGTGGGGATGCGCGTCTTCACGCAGTTCGCCACCGGCGATACCGCGACGATGACAAAGCTGCCCGGGACGACCCCCCTGGGCATGCTCCGGTTCGGACTGTCCATGCTCGGCGGCGTCCTGACGGGGCGCTACCGCGACACGCCGTTCTTCGATGGCGAAGGACAACCGGTCGCGGCCGCCTACCGCGTCGAAGGGGAGGAACGCGCGAAGCTGCCGCCTTACGCGCGGCCAGCCGCCTGACGTTCTTTCTCCACGCACTCGGCAACGCCTGATGCCAGAACAATTCGAGGACCAGGGCGGCGTCTCGACGATGGACCCGTCCGCGTTCAGGCGGACCGCGGGCTCCTTCATGATGCGGCGCTGGAGCGACCCGCGCCGATTGGCCGCACGGCGCCGACGCATCGAGCGGGCGCGGCGCCGGTCCGGCGAGCGGCACGTCGTCGAGTACTTCCACCAGGTCGACGACGGCTACAGCCACCTCGCGGCGCAGTGTCTGCGACCCCTGCTCGACACTTACGACATCGACCTCGTCTGCCACCTCGTCGGCGACCCTGCCGGGCAGAACGCCCCGGAACCCGAGCTGTTGCTGGACCTGTCGTGCTACGACTCGAAGATGATCGCTCCGCACTACGGGCTCTCCCTTCCGGAGGGTGCGCGGCGACCGGACGAGGAACCTGCCGATCTCGCGGCGCGCATCCTGGCGGGGTTGGACCCGGAGGATTTCGTCGACGTAGCGCCGCTTGTGGGCGAGGCCCTGTGGAGCGGGTCCGGGGAAGCCCTGCGGGAGCTGGCGGAGCGCCACGCGCCGGCCGACCCATCGACGCTTGCGCAGCGCCGGCAGGCGGGGAGCGACCGGCGGACGGAGCTCGGCCATTACTCCGGCGCGATGTTCCACTACGGGGGCGAGTGGTACTGGGGCGTCGATCGCCTGTACCACCTCGAAGAGCGGCTCAGCGAACTCGGGGCGCGGAAAAGCCGGGGCGAACCGGTCGCCCCGCGGCCAGCCATCGTCACGGGGCCACGCAAGGACGACGGGAGCCTCACGCTGGAGATCTACCCGTCGCTGCGCAGTCCGTACAGCTCGCTGATCTTCGACACCGCAGTGAGTCTCGCCAGGGAAACCGGCGTGACGATGTCCATGCATCCCGTCCTGCCCATGGTGATGCGCGGCGTGCCGGCGACCCGCGAGAAGGGCCTCTATATCTTCACCGATGCGGCGCGGGAGGCGCGCCACCTCGGACTCGACGACTGGGGCAACGTGCACGACCCCATCGGCGAGCCGGTACGGCGCGGGTACTCCCTCTATCCCTGGGCGGTCTCGCGGGGCAAGGGGGTCGAACTGCTCTCCGCCTTCTTCCGCGCGGCGTTCTGGGAAGGGGTCAACACCGGCAAGGACCGAGGTCTCCGACGCGTCGTGGAGCGGGCGGGGCTCCCCTGGGACGAGGCGCGCGGCATTGTCGGAAACTCGGAGTGGGAGGAGGAAGTCGAAGCCAATCGCCAGGCCATGTACGGCTTCGGACTGTGGGGCGTGCCGAGCTTCCGGCTGCTCGACGGGGCGGGCGAGACACTGCTCGCCGTGTGGGGACAGGACCGCCTGTGGCTGGTCGGACGGGAGATCCAGCGGCACCTCGAGGAGCGCGAAAAAGGCCTCTGACAGACATCGGACTGTCACATTAGCGCGGGAGAATGGCGCCGCCGCGACCGGGAGGATAGGGCCATCTCGCTGCTCGAAATCTACATGATCGTCGGGTTCCTGCTCGCCGCGTACTCTGTCGTGGCGAACGACTCGATCCAGACCCTCGGCACCTTCCTTTCCTCCAACGCACACCGGCCCTGGTGGGTGCTGTGGATCTTCGCCGGCGGCATCCTGTTGGCGGTCATCGCCTACAGCTGGTGGGTCCATGGGGGCGATCCGGCTTACGGACGGCTGGAGAAATTCCCGATTCCCGAAGGCGGCATCAGCTGGTACCACGCCATCCCGCCGCTTGCCCTGCTCATCCTCACGCGCATGGGCGTGCCGGTGAGCACCACCTTCCTCGTGCTCACGGTGTTTGCGGTGAGCAACCTCGGCGACATGCTGATCAAGTCGCTCGCCGGCTACGTGGTGGCGTTCTTCAGCGCGCTCATACTCTTCCGGCTCGTCTTCCGGCGGGCGACGGAGTACTTCCATCGCACGCGCGGCGCCACCATCCCCGGCTACTGGGTGGTGCTGCAGTGGCTGTCCACCGGCTTCCTCTGGAGCCAGTGGCTGATCCAGGACCTCGCGAACATCTTCGTCTACCTGCCACGCGAACTCTCCTTCGGCTGGTTTGCGTTCGGCACGTCGGTCCTGGTGGGCCTGCTCGGCATCGTGTTCTACCAGTTCGGCGGCACCATCCAGAAGATCGTCACCTCGAAGACGGACACGACGGATATCCGCGCCGCGACGATCATCGACTTCATCTACGGCGTGGTCCTCCTCGTCTTCAAAGAGTGGAGCAACATGCCCATGAGCACGACGTGGGTGTTCCTGGGCGTCCTGGCCGGGAGGGAGTTCGCCCTGTCGATGTATCTGGCGGACACGAGCGGGAGGGCCACCGCACGGAAGGTCCTCCTGGACGGCTCGAAGGCGATGGCCGGGCTCGTCGTCAGCGTGATCCTGGCGCTGGGCCTGCCGTGGCTCGCGATGCGCGTGTGACGGCGAGCCCCGTGCGCGACTTCCGGCGGGACACCCGGGCATGGCTCGAGGAGAACTGTCCCCCGGGCGCACGTGGTTCGGGCCCGATCCCCTGGGGTAGCAGCAAGGTCGAGCTCGAGCCGGACGCGCGGGTGTGGCTCGAGCGCATGGCCGGGAGAGGCTGGACCGTGCCGACGTGGCCACGCGTGTACGGCGGCGCGGAACTCACGCGTGACCAGTACACCGTGCTGATCGAGGAACTGAAGAGGATCGGCGCGCGTACCCCGCTCACCGGCCGCGGCGTCAACTATATCGGCCCCACGATTCTCGAACTGGGGACCGACGACCAGAAACGCCGCTGGCTGCCCGGAATCGCCCGGGGCGAGGGCGGCTGGGCGATGGGCTACTCGGAGCCGGGGGCCGGATCGGACCTCGCGAGCCTGAGCCTCCGCGCGGTACGCGACGGCGACCACTACGTCCTGAACGGCCGCAAGACCTGGACGTCCGACGCCATGGAGTCGGACTACATCTTCGTCCTGGCGCGCACGGACCCCGACCTGCCGAAGCACCAGGGCATCAGCCTGATCCTCGTCGACATGGACCAGCCCGGCGTGCAGGTACGGCCCATCCGCCTTATCTCTGGCGCCTCGCCGTTCAACGAGACGCTGTTCGAAGACGCCGTCGCCTCGGCGTCCGACGTGATCGGCGGCGTCAACCGCGGGTGGACCGTCGGGAAGCGGCTCTTGCAGTTCGAGCGCTCGACCCACGCGGGCATCAATATCTCCGGCTCCCAGGGCGGTCGGACATCGGAGAGCCGGCTGCCGGAGAAGCTGAAGCGGTGCGTGCCGCTACGCGACGGCCGCATCGCCGACCCCGCGCTACGGGCGCGGCTCATCCGCCACGAGCAGAACGTGCACGCCCAGCGCCTCACCCAGCGTCGCACGATCGAGGAGCTCCAGGCACGGGCCCCCGGGTTCGCGTCGTCCGCGGTCAAGCTCACCGGGGCACTCAACCAGCAGGAGGCCGACGAACTGCTGGTCGCGGCACTCGGGACGCGGGGCGTCGGCTGGGAGGGCGCCGGCTACGCCGCCGACGAGATCGAGGCGACGCGCGCCTGGTTGCGGCAGAAGGCGCTGACCATCGCCGGCGGGACGAAGGAGGTGCAGCTCAACATCGTGGCGAAGCGGGTGCTGGGGCTGCCGGACTGAGCGCGTACCCGAAACTCCGCCTCTCGTTTTTGCCTTGCGACCTGGACAATTCCAGGGATGGATTTGTTCAGAGGTTCCTTGGCTCACGCAGGTGAGGAAACCGGCATGGAACAGGTAATCGTCAACGACGTGGCGCCCCGCGATGGGCTGCAGAACCACCCGACCGCCGTGTCGCCCGAAGATCGGGTTGCATTGATCAACAGGCTGGTGGAGGCGGGCGTGTCGGCGGTTGAAGTGGCCAGCTTCGTCAGCGCGAGAGCGGTCCCCAGGATGGCGGGCGCGGCCGAGGTCGTGGCGCAGCTCGACTTGGACCGCGCCGCGTTCAGCGCCCTGGTTCCCAATCGCAAGGGCTACGAACTGGCCCGAGCCACAGGGGTCCGCTCAGTTGCCCTGGTGCTTTCCGCAACGGAACAGATGAACCGCAACAACATCAACATGGGGCTCGACACCGCCACGGCGGTATGCCGCGAAGTGCTGCAGCAAGCCACCGCGGACGGGGTGGAAGCTCGCTGCTACATTTCCGTTGCCTTTGAATGCCCGTTCGAGGGGACGGTGCCGGATTCGGAGGTCGAGCGGCTGGCGACGGAAATGCGCAAGGCGGGCGCCACCGAAATCATCGTGGCCGACACCATCGGGGCCGGCAATCCGGCGCGGGCGAGGGCGTTGTTCGGGCGGATGGTCGCGGCATTCGGGGCGGATCGCCTTGCCGCGCACCTGCACGACACCCGCGCGCTGGCGCTGGCCAACGTCTGGGAGGCCCTGGCCTCGGGCATTCGCAAATTCGATGCTTCCCTCGGCGGACTCGGCGGCTGCCCGTTCGCCCCTGGCGCGGCCGGCAATCTGGCCACGGAGGACCTCGTCAGCATGCTGCACCAGAGCGGGTTTCACACGGGAATTGACTTGCGCGCCCTGCTCGACACGCTGCAACTGCTCGCCTCCCTGGTCGGCACTCCGGTGGGCGGCAGGGCATTGCCCTGGCTTGAACGCCAGTTCCCGCCTATTGACACCGAGCTTTCGCCTCAATGAAATCGCCCGCTCCATCCAGTTCCCAGAAGGAGATTGTCGATGCCAAGACTCAGGGAAGTTCCGCGTGCGGAGGCGCCGGAAAACGTTCGCAAATACTACGAGGCGCTATTCGGCGACCGCGACCCGGTGGCCGAACCGGGCACCGCCACCGGAACGCCCGGCAACTGGTGGACGGTGTTCGCGCTGGTGCCCTATGTCTTTGACCACGCCACCAGCCACTTCGGCATGTTCGGCATGTTCGCGGACCAGAGCATCAGCCAACTCGACCCCAAGGTGCGCGAATTGGCCATCATGCGGGCGGGCTTTGCCCAAGGCAGCCAGTTCGTGTTTTCGCAGCACTGCAAGGCGGCGCGCCGCTTCGGCATCTCCGACGACCAGATTGCGGCCATCCCGAACTGGCAGGTCGCCGATTGCTTCGACGCCAAGGAACGCGCCATCCTGGCTTGGGCCGATGCCCTCATCCTGCAAGGCGGGCGCGCTTCGGACGACCTGTTTGAGGCTCTGCACCAACACCTTTCCGACGCGGACATCCTGGAACTCACCTATCACGTGCTCGGCTACAACCTGCATGCGGTGATGTGCAAGGCGCTGCGCCTGGAATACGACGACGTGGACGAACGCATCCGCGAAGTGCCCGTTCCCGCCGCCGGGGAACGTGCGGACTGGGCGGGAGCGGCCTGGGACAACCCGCCGCAATCCGACTGAAGGTCCCGCTGCCGGCCCTATACGGGGGCGTTGGGGGAAAATCCCAACAGCAACCGACCGTAAAGCTCCGCGCCCACATCCATGTCGAACACGGTGTGGCAAGACAGCGTGTGCAGGTCACGCAGGCTGCGCTGCAAGGGGCTGTCAAGAAAGTGGGCGTGGGAGCCGCTGGCCTCGACCACGGCCCGCACCACGTCCCGCGCCTGCCGCACCACCGTGGCGATCTGCAGCCGCAGGTGGGCGCGCGCCTCGGTTTCGCAACGCCGCCCGCTCTCGCCCCAGTCCATCACTTGTCCGGCGATGTGCAATAGCAGCGTTTCAGCGTTTTCGACGGCGACCTGGGCGTTGGCCAAACGCGCTTGGGCCATGGCGCGTTGGGCCTGCTTTTCCCGGGTTCCATACACGTCCCGGCTTGACAGCCGCTCGCGAAACAGGGCCACGGCCTTGCGCGCGGCGCCCACGGCCGGCGCCGCCGCCGTGAGGCCCAGAACCGGCATCATCGGCATGCGGTAGGTGGCCGAGCCGTGCAGCTCGGCCCCCGGGCTGCCCCCATCGCGCATGTCGGTGATGTTCTGCCTGAGGTGGCCAGGCACCACCACGTCGGTCACCTCGATGTCGTTGCTGCCCGTGCCGACCATCCCAGCCACATGCCAAGTGTCCAAGACATTTACTTGGTCGCGCGGAATGAGGTACATGCACAGCTCCGGACTGTCGGGGTCACCGCCCACCGTGACCGCGCCAACCATGACCCAATCCGCGTGCATGACGCCGGTGC
>VXNE01000250.1 GCA_009840715.1 Gammaproteobacteria bacterium | reverse complement strand
GCGGGGGCTAAAACGGGCCGGGTTTTCTTGGGCGGGGGGGGGTGGGCGCGGCGGCCCGGCTCGCATGGGGCCGCGGGCGGGGCGGGCGGCGCGGCCGCTGCTGCGGGGGAAGTAGCGGGTTCCCCAGTCTCTGGTTCCCGAACCGACGCCGACCTGTCCCCGCCATGCGCCGCCTCCTCCGAGCCTGCGGCTTTCAGCAGGTTCTCGATGAAGATGAACCGCTTGCAGGCCTTGCGGAACGACTCCGGCGTGCTCCGCCGGCCGATCCCGAACACGTCCAGCCCCTGCTCCCGAACCCGGCTCGCCAGCCGGGTGAAGTCGCTGTCCGACGACACCAGCACGAAACCATCGAAACGCTCACTGTGGAGCAGGTCCATCGCGTCGATCACCAGCGCGATGTCGGAGGAGTTCTTGCCCTTGGTGTAGGCAAACTGCTGATGCGGGACCACTGCATGCGCCGCCAGCTTCTGCTGCCAGCTCACGAGCAGCGTGCCCGAGAAGTCCCCGTAGATGCGCCGGACGCTGGCTTCGCCGATCGTTGCCACTTCCTCGAAGATGGCCTCCGCCCACTGGGCGGACGTGTTGTCTGCGTCGATCAGGACCGCAAGACGTGGTGCCCTGGTCTGGATGCTCGTCGATGCCATGGAGGGGTCCCTTTTTGTAAGTCGCGCAAGCGACTCGGAAATCAATGCACGGCACTGGATCCTCAGTTCGCGCAGGGGCGGCGAGGCTCGAGTGTGGCAGGCGTCAGAGGCGACCCTTCTTCAGGTCCAGCCGACCCCGTGCCAGGTTGAGCCGGAGGATGTCGCTCGCGCCCTCGGCGAGCCGGAGCGCCCGCACCCTCCGGTAGAGCCGTTCGAGGGGATGGCCGATCGTCAGGGCCTTGCCGCCGACGAGCTGTATCGCGGTGTCGACCACGTTGCCTACGGCTTCCGTGGCGAACACCTTGCAGGCGATACCTTCGTTGACGATATTCTCGCCGGCGTCGGCGAGCCGCGCGGTCCGGTAGACCATCGATCGGGCGGCGTAAGCCTGGATGCGCAGGTCCGCGTAGCGCAGGCGTACGCCTTCGCGCGCGCCGAGCGGCGCGCCGCTGCGGTGGGGCGCCTCGAGGTGCGCGGTCACGAAGTCCAGCACCCACCGCATGAGCCCGACCGACTCCGCGGCGAAGGCGACGCGCGTGTCGCCGATCTGGCGCAACGCCCGGGGCAGTCCGTCGCCGGGCTTGCCGACGATATTGGCGGCGGGCACGGCGACGTCGTGGAACTCGAAGTACGCGTGGTGGCTGCCATCCAGGGAGCCGAAGCGGTCGCGGATCCGCACGCCCTCGCGGTCGGTGTCGATCACGACCATGGCCGGCCCCGCGTCCTCGATCTCGACGAGGGCATTGATGAAATCGGCGTCCGCGCCGCCGGTCACGTACGACTTCTGGCCGTTCACGGTCAGCGTGTCGCCGTCGAGCCGGCCCCACGTGGCGCGCTCGGCATGGTCCGGCTCGGTGAAGCCGAACGACCCGCGCTTCTCGCCCGCCATGAGCGGGGCCACGTAGCGGCTCGCGATCGGTTCCCCGGCGCCCGCGAGGACGCCGGGGCCGGGACCGAACACCGGCAGGTGCGCCACGTTGTGGCTGCCGAGCGTGTCCCGCACCACCGTCAGGGCCAGGGTGGTCGCCTCCGCGCCGCCGAAGGCCCGGGGCTGGGTCATCGTGAACAGGCCCGCCTCCTTCGACGCCGCGACGATCCGCGCCCGGTTGCCGGGTACGTCCTCCGCGAGCGGAACGAGGACCTCGCGGGCGAGCGCGTCCGTGTCGTCGCGGAGCCGCGCGAGTTCGGGTGACAGGGACTCAGGCACGTCGGAGTCCGGTCACGAGGCCCGCATCAGGAGCACGACCATGAGGACGGCGAGCATGATCATCGCGAGCCCCGCGTAGAGGACCCAGCCCTCGCGCCGCGCCGCCCGCAGCACGAACGCCTCGATCTCCTCCGGGTCCGCTGCCGTGGTCCTGCTGTTCAGGCGGTAGCGGGTGAGCCCGTCGCGCTTGGGCAGCTTCACGAACAGGTCCGGCACGCCTTCGAGCAGTGCGGCCGCCGTCATCATCGACATGCCCGTGCGCCGCGCGACCTGCTGCGGATGCAGTCCCTCCGTGGGGTTCTCGAGGAACACCCGGTAGGCGGCCAGGATGCGCTGTGTCCTGCCGCGGTAGCGGGGCCAAGTGTTCGCGAGCTGGAACATGGCTACATGATAACCCCCGGGTTCGGACGGAGGCCCCGCGGACGCGCGGCGCCCGACCGATGGCGAGCAGAGAATCCGCGCGGCTTTTGCGTAGAATCGAGGATACGTCGATGGAGCCGTGGTCCTCATGAAGGTGATCAAGAGGCCTCGCCTGTTCAGTCGAAGAGCCTTCGCGCGCCCGGCGCCCGCCGACGCGCCGGAGGCCGCTGCGTCCGCCGAACCAGTGGCGCCGGCGGAAGTGGTGGAGGTCCCGTCGCAGATCGAGCCGCTCTCCGACGGGCCGTTTCCTGGCGAGGCGGTCGACGAAGGCGGCCAGGAAACTCCGCCCGGTCCCACCGCCGCCCGCCCGCGCCGGCGGCGCTGGAGCGGTCCGCTACCGATCGCGGTCGGCCTCGCCCTGGTCGTGCTCGCGGTCGTGGTGTCGCGGGCGCCTACGAGCGCCCCGGCGCCCGGCGCCAGAGGTCCGGGCGCGGCCGGACCCGTGAGCCTGGCGCCCCTCGTGCGCATTGTCGTGCCGGAGCCCGTGGCGACGCTCGTCGAGGTGGAAGCGACCGGTACGATCGACGTGCGCAGCTACGTCGCCCTCACGCCCCAGGTGGGAGGCCGCATCGTCTCGGTGTCGGATTCGTTGCGGGCGGGCGGCGAGTTCGCCGCGAACCAGATCCTCCTGACCATCGATCCGCGCGACTTCGAACTGGGCCTCGAACAGGCGCGCGCCGAGGTGGCATCGGCGGCAGCGGACCTGCGCCTGCGCCTGGCCGAAAGCGACGCGGCGCGCTCCAACTACGCCATCCTCCACCCGGGGCAACGCGTCCCGCCGCTGGTCGCCCGCATCCCGCAGATCGCGCAGGCACGGGCCCGGCTCGAGGGCGCCCGGGCGCGCCTGGCCGTGGCCGAACTCGATTTCACGCGGACCCGGTTCGCCATGCCGTTCGCCGGCAAGGTCACCGAGACGACCGCCGAGGTCGGCCAGATGCTGACGCGCAACCAGCCCTTCGGGCAGGCGTTCGCGTTCGACGCGCTCGAGGCGGTGACCCCGGTGGCGCAGGACGAACTCGCACGGCTCGAGCCGGTCGTCGGACGTGGCGCCACCGTACGCGCGCCTGGCGTGGAACTCGAGGCGACGGTCGAACGGGTCTCGGCGGAACTCGACGCGCGGACGCGATTCGCGAAGCTCTATCTTGCGTTGCCGCAGGACGCGGGGATCGCGCCCGGCACCTTCGTCGACGTCACCGTGGAGGGGCCGCTCGTCGAGGACACGTTCGTGCTCCCGGAGGCGACGGAACAGGCGGGTGGGCACGTCTGGCGCGTCGTGGATAGCCGCCTGCAACGCCAGGACCTCAGCGTGCTCGGGCGCTCTTCGGAGGGCCTGGTGGTACGCGCGTTCGATCCCGGCGAAGGGGTCGTGATCGGTGCGGCGCCGGGTGGTCGGGAGGGTCTCTCCGTGCGGGTGGCCGGCCCGGGAGGCACGGGAACGCGCGCAAGTACATGAGCGACGAAGCGACCTTGCGCAGAGCGACCGAGCCGGAGCGCCGGGGTCTCGTCGCCGCGTTCTCCTACAACACGGTCGCCGCCAACCTCGTGATGGCGGTGCTGCTGATCGGCGGACTCATCTCGGCCTTCAACCTGACCGCCCAGATCTTCCCCACCCTCGACCCCGGAATCATCTCCGTCACCGTGCCGTACCCGGGCGCGACCCCCTCCGAGGTCGAGGAGGGCATCACCCGTCGGGTCGAGGAGGCGACCCTCGGGATCGACGGCGTGGAGCGGGTGTCCTCCACGGCATCGGAAAACCTCGGGATCGTACAGATCGAACTCAAGGACCGGGTGGACGAGATCAAGGTCCGCAACGACATCGAGGCCGCGGTCGACCGGATCGCGGATTTCCCGCCCCTCGACGCCGAAGAGGCGGACATCGTGGTCGCCGAGCGGATCAGCGACGTCGTGACGCTGGTGGTCGCGTCGGACGGCGGCGAGCGCGCCCTGCGCGAGGCGGCCGAGTGGCTCGAGCAGGAGTTGCTGTCGCTCCCGGAAGTGACGCTGGTCGAACTGCTCGGCGCCAGGGAGTACGAGATCGCGATCGAGGTGCGCGAAGAGGCGCTACGCCGTCACGAACTTTCCATGACGCAGGTGGCGGCCGCCGTCCGGGCGTCGTCTCTCAACCTATCCTCCGGCGAGATACGCACGGGCGCCGGGGACCTCCTGCTGCGCACCAACGCCAAGCGCGAACGTGGGGAGGAGTTCGGGAGCATCGTCCTGCGCTCCGCCCCGGACGGCAGCATCCTGCGGCTCGCGGACGTGGCCGTGATCCGCGACGGCTTCGCCGACGTCGACCTCATCAACCGCTACGAAGGGCGCGACAGCCTCTTCGTGCGCGTGCAGAAGTCCGAGGCGGAGGATGTCATCGAGATCGCGGACGCCATCAAGGCGCACGTCGCGACGCTCGAGCCGCCGGAGGGGGTGGACATCGCCGTATGGGAGGACCAGACGGAGATCCTGGCCAGCCGCCTCAGCCTGCTGCTGCGCAACGGGACGCTGGGCTTCGCGCTGGTGTTCCTGTTCCTGGTGCTGATGCTCGACCTGCGGCTGGCGTTCTGGGTGGCCATGGGGGTGCCGATCTCCTTCATGGGCGCCTTCCTGGTGTTCGAGTACCTGGGCGTCAACATCAACATGGTGTCCCTGTTCGCCCTCATCATCGTCATCGGGATCGTGGTGGACGATGCGGTGGTGGTGGGCGAGAACATCATCACCGAGCGCGAGGCCGGCCTGCATGTGGGGCCGGAAGCCTCGATCGCCGGGGTGCGCGGCGTGTTCTCGCCGGTGTTTATCGGCGTGGTGACGACGATGGCGGCGTTCGCGCCCCTCCTGCTGGTCACCGGGACGTTCGGGCAGATCCTGGGCCAGGTGCCGGTGGTAGTGATCGCCGTGCTCGCCATGTCGCTCGTGGAGGCCTTCCTGATCCTGCCGGCGCACCTCTCCCACCCGGGCGGCTGGAGCCGGTGGCCGCTCGACCGGATACAGGACGTCATCGGCAGGGCCGTCAAGCGGTTCCGCGACGAGCGCGTCACCGCCGGGGTGCGCCGCGCCGTGAGGCACCGATACCTGACGCTGCTGGGCGGCCTCCTGCTGATAGGCGCGGCCTCCACGCTGCTGGCGACCGGCGCCGTCCGGTTCATCTTCTTCCCGGCGCTGGAGGCGGAGGAGATGAGCGCCGAACTGGAATTCCCGGTGGGGACGCCGTTCGCGACGACGCGGGAGGCCGCGGAGCAGATCGCGGCGGCGGTCCGCGTGGTGAACGAGGACGTTGGCGGGACGTCCGTCCGGACGGTCAACGTCACCGTCGGCGGGCGCATCGCCACCAGCGGGGGCGGTCCCCAGGGTCCGGGTATCTCCACGTTCGGCAGCCACATGGCGACGGTCGAGGTGCAACTGGAACGCGAACCGCTCCGCACGCTCTCCGCGCGGCAACTCGGGCGGCTGTGGCGGGACGAGGTCGGTACGATCGCGGGCGTCGAGCGCCTCTCGTTCGCGACAGACTTCTTCGGGGGAGGCGACATCGAGTACGAGTTGTCGCACCGGGACGACGACACCCTGCTCGAGTCCGTGGAACGCCTGAAGGAGGGTATCGGCGGGATCCCCGGCGCCACCGAGATCCAGGATACCGTGAGCCTCGGCAAGCGCCAGTACGACATCGAACTGACCGCCGCCGGCGAAGCCGCGGGACTGTCCCCGGCCGGCGTCGCGCGACAGCTTCGCCAGCACTTCTTCGGCGAGGAAGTGCATCGGATCCAGCGCGGCCGCGAGGAACTGAAGGTGATGGTGCGGTATCCGCGGGAACAGCGCAGCAGTACGCGGGACTTCTTCAACGTCCGTATCCGCCTGGCGGACGGTACCGAGGCGCCGCTGTCCACCGTGGCGCGGGTGTCGGAGTCGCGCAGCTTTTCGGAGATCAACCGCGTGGACGGCCGCCGCGTGGTCACGGTCTCAGCCGACGTGGAGACGGCGATCGCGACGCCGAACGAGGTCATAGGTCGCATCGAGACGGAGCTGGTGCCGCAGCTCCGCGCGGACTATCCGGGATTGCAGATCGTGCAGGCCGGCCTCGGACGGGAGCAGGCCCAGGACATCGCCTCGCTGCGTCGCCTGGCCATGGTGGCGCTGCTCGTGATCTACGCGCTCCTGGCCTCCGTGCTGCGCAGCTATGCCCAGCCTTTCGTGGTCCTCGCGGCGATCCCGTTCGGGGCGTCCGGCGCGTTCATCGGCCACTTCCTGCTCGGCTACGACCTGTCGTTCATCTCGATCTTCGGCGTCGTTGCGCTGAGCGGCGTCGTCATCAATGACTCCCTCGTGCTCGTGCACCGCTACAACCACGAGCGGCGCACCACTGGCCTGACTCCCGAGGACGCGGTCGTACTCGCGTCGCAACGACGCTTCCGGGCCATCTTCCTGACCACGGCGACCACGGGGCTCGGTCTCGCCCCGATGCTCTTCGAGCGCAGCACCCAGGCGCAGTTTCTCGTCCCGATGGCGGTGAGCCTCGCCACCGGGATCGTGTTCGCGAGCTTCATCATCCTGTTCCTGGTGCCGGCGCTCCTGATGATCCGGGAGGACTTCCGCCGCTTCGGCGAGTTCCGCGCGGTACGTCGGGCCGGGTGAACCGATGCGCCGCGGGCCGCGGGTGTAGAATCCGGTTCCCGACCCTCCGGGCCGACTGTCGGGACACGACCCCGATGGCAACGGTCGAAATCGCGGCGCCGGACCTCGCGGCGCCGGACCTCTACATCAACCGCGAACTCGCGTTCCTGGAGTTCAACCGGCGGGTTCTTGAGCAGGCGAAGAAGGACGAGGTCCCGCTCCTCGAGCGCCTGCGCTTCCTGTGCATCTCCAGCTCCAACCTGGACGAGTTCTTCGAGATCCGGGTGGCCGGGCTCAAGCAGCAGGAAGCCCTGGGCGGAACGCACCGGGGCGCGGACAACCAGACGCCCTCCGAGCAGTTGCGCCGCATCGCCGAGCTGACCCACGAACTCGTGGCGGAGCAGTACCGGGTGATGAACGACGTGCTGTTCCCGCTGCTCGACGCCGAGGGCATCCGCTTCCGGCGGCGCGCGACCTGGGACAAGCGCCAGCGCCAGTGGCTCAAGCAGTACTTCAACCGCGAACTCGAGCCCATCCTCACGCCCATCGGGCTCGACCCGGCGCACCCGTTCCCGCGTCCGCTCAACAAGAGCCTGAGCTTCATCGTCACCCTGGAGGGCAAGGACGCCTTCGGCCGCAGCAGCGGCATGGCCATCGTGCAGGCGCCCCGGGCGCTGCCCCGGGTGGTCCTGTTGCCGGACTCGCACGCCGAGGCGCCCCACGAGTTCGTGTTCCTGTCGTCGATCATCCACGCCCACGTGGACGAACTGTTCGCCGGCATGAAGGCCACGGGGTGCTACCAGTTCCGCGTCACCCGCAACAGCGACCTGCTGCTCGACGAGGAAGAGGTGGACGACCTGCTGCGGGCCATGGAAGGCGAACTGCCGTCACGCCGGTTCGGCGACGAGGTGCGCATGGAACTCGCGCAGGAGTGTCCGGAACCGGTCGAACGGTTCCTGCAGGCCCAGTTCGACCTCGACGACATGGACGTGTACTCGTGCAACGGGCCCGTGAACCTCATGCGGCTCATGCAGATCCCGGACCTCGTCGACCGGCCGGACCTGAAGTACCCGGGGTTCACGCCGCGGGTGTCCCGGCGCATCCAGCGGGCGACGGACGTGTTCAGCGCGATCCGCGAAGGCGACGTGCTGCTGCACCACCCCTTCGACTCTTTCGCGCCGGTCGTGGACTTCCTGCGCCAGGCGGCGAGCGACCCGAGCGTGCTGGCCATCCGGCAGACGCTGTACCGCACGGGCGCCGACTCGGCGGTGGTCAAGGCGCTCGTGGACGCGGCCTCGAACGGCAAGGAAGTGCTGGTCGTCATCGAGCTGCGGGCGCGCTTCGACGAGGCGGCCAACATCGAACTCGCCACGCACCTGCAGGAGGCGGGGGCGCAGGTCGTTTACGGGGTGGTCGGCTACAAGACCCACGCGAAGATGTGCATGGTGATCCGCCGCGAGGGACGCAAGCTCGTGCGGTACGTGCACCTCGGCACGGGCAACTACCACGCGCGCACGGCCCGCCTGTACACGGATTACGGGCTGTTCACGTGCGACGACGCGTTCGGGCAGGACGTCCAGAAGGTGTTCAAGCAGTTGACCACCATGGGCCGCGCCGGGCGCCTCAAGAAGATGCTGCAATCGCCCTTCACCCTGCACAGCACGATGCTCTCCCACATCGAGACCGAGATCGCGAACGCCGGGAAAGGCCTCTCGGCGCGGGTGGTCGCGAAGATGAACTCCCTGGTGGAGCCGGGCGTCATCCAGGCGCTCTACCGCGCTTCCCAGGCGGGGGTGTCGGTGGACCTCGTCGTGCGGGGCATGTGCGCGCTGCGACCGGGCGTCGAGGGCGTCTCGGAGAACATCCGGGTCTTCTCGGTGATCGGCAGGTTCCTGGAGCACACGCGGGTGTTCTACTTCGAGAACGCCTCCGAGGACGCGCCCAAGGGCGGCGCCGCCCCCCGCGTCTACCTCTCGAGCGCGGACTGGATGCAACGGAACTTCTTCGACCGGGTGGAGACGTGCTTCCCGGTCGAGGACGAGGGCCTGCGCCGGGCGGTGATCCGCGACCTCGAGCTGTATCTTGCGGATTCCACGAAGTGGGAACTGAAGCCGGACGGGATTTACGAGCAGGGGGCGCAGACGGGGAAGCGGGTCGTGGCGCAGGAGTTGTTGCTGGAGACGTTGCCGGATTGAGGTGGGCCGCCTACGAGACTCCTTCACCACCTCCAGGGACGCCAAACGTTCAGCTTGGCCGACCATGCGCCGTTCAGGTCGAGTCCGGATCACTCGACGCTCTGTACGCCATCAGATCGCATAGGGCTTCCGGAGAGGGGACATTGCCCCGAAACCCCGCGCGCTTGCCGCGCGACTCCGCGTGCGCCGTTGAGTCCTCGCCCCTACCCACGGGACCACATCGCCGGTGCAAGGCCAGACGGTACGTACGCCTAGTGGTGTCCAAGCCCTCAGCCGGCTTGCAGTGCGGGCGGAGGAAGCGCCGCTAACGCGCCTTGCGGGTTGTTCATCAAGTCCCAGAGGTTAGCTGGAAGATAACCGTCGATCGTCGCGCGGTTCACCTCGGTAACCACGAACCACGTCTCCCCCAGACGACCTCGGAACACCGCCGCCAGATCGCGCGCCGCAAGGCTTGACAGGACGATCGCCGCGTGAGGAAACGGCTGCACCCAGGTCACCACTGCATTCGTGTCGTTCAAGATCGCCTGAGCTAGCAACGGAGGGCAAAGTGGGCTGTAGGTGAACAGGTACGGCTTCATTCGCGTCGCTCCTTTCGTTCATCGCCAACATCTGCAGACTCGGCATCGCTGTCCAGCGCTTCCGGGTTCCGCGAGGGGGGTTCTTGCGTTTCAGGTGCGATCAGCCCCTCCTTTGCCTGGACTCTCTGGACTTCAAGCTGCTCCATCCACACCCGATACCGCTCCGATTGCAGTCGATCGGGATCCTTCCTTGCGAACGTCGAGTAGTGCCAGACATATGTGCCAATGATAACGAGGATCAACAGCAAGCAGATTGCGCTAAACCAAGGCACAGCTGCAAAAACAGCCACGTCCTTGAATGCCCACGCAAGCAGCCCCAGAACCGGCACCAGCAACACCAAGGGGATCAGCGGGCCCATCGCGGTGCCTTTCTTGATCAGAGCCGTGCCGCTGCGGTGCAGACCTCCCAACATCTCCCGCACGGATTCCATCGAGTCGTCCAATTTCATCAACTTCCTCGTCGGCTCTACGCCAGCTTTCGCCTCGTCGTTGACGCCAAACGGGCGTCACCTGCCTGGCGCGATGACGTCAACCGCCCATCACGCTCCCGCCGCCATGCGTGGTCACCATCCAGATTCTCTCTCCCATGGCGAAGCTACGCATCATGGCGCCAGTTCCGAAGGCTCTTCGTCCTCGACCAGTGTGGTGCCGCAGCCTCGAGGTCGTTCGGATTCTCGGCGATTGGCGGCAGCCTATCCCGCGACCGCTCTGAACAGGGGATTGTTCGCAGTCCTGGTGCGTTCACCCGCTGGCCCTCGCCGGGGATCTGGTCACACCGAGTTCCCTGCGGCGGCGTTCACACGCGATCCTTGACATGCCCCCATCTGTTATCGGGTTCTGCTGGTACCCAAACCTCGGTCCGCCGTTACCGGCGCGTCGAATCCGTCCGCGAAAGGGCGGACCAGTTGCGCCTTTGCCGGTGCCTGCCCAGCCGATTCGGGCTGGCTGCGAACGCTGTAGTCCGCGGGAGGAAGCGTGCGCAGCGCCGGGGCACGGACTCGTCAAGCAGCAGCCTCATTCTGCTCGCCGGCGAGGATCATCTTGGCCCGTTGGAGCACCGCGACCGCCGGTCCCGGGAGCCCGTGGGAAAGTCGTCGAGGAACTCGTCGAGGTGGTCCCCGGCATCGAGGTGCTCCATGAGTATGCGCACTGGCACCCTCGTGCCTATGAACACCCGTGTGCCGCCAAGGTTGTCGCGATTCCTTTCCGTTGTCGCATCGCCCACGGTCGCCTTCGTCGCTGCGGCACGTATTCGGTCGGTCCCGAGAGGCTAGCCGTTCGTCAGCGAAACTCAAGCTGTCCGCAAAGCGGTGCCGGGCGCGGGCCCGCAAAAAGGCGAGACAAAGTGGCCGTCCGGCCCTGACGCGGGAGTGATCGGAGCACGCTCGTCCCCTACCTCGCCGACACCTGCAACTGGATCCCACCGCCCCCCAGGTACTCCGCCTCCTGCTCGAGGTCGAGCTGCGTCAGCGGGTGCCCCTGCAGCCACTTCCCCGGCAGCGACAGCCGCACCGTCCGGCCCCGCGCCGAGATGCCGAACGACGGCAGCGGGGCGTCGGTCCGTCCCCGGTGGAGTACCACCGCGATCCTGAGCAGTATGCACAGGCGCAGGATGTCCTCGGCGTCGGCGAAGTCCTCGATGGGGAACTTGCGGCGGTGGGCACGCACGAGCAGGGACACCTGGTGTTGCTCGGGACGGGAGAACCCGGGCAGGTCCATGTTGTCGAGGAGGTATCCGCCGTGCTTGTGGTACTGGGTGTGCGCAATGTCGAGGCCGATCTCGTGCAGCGTGGCGCCCCATCGGAGGATGGCCGCGAGGTCCGGGTCCGCGAGACCCCAGCCCGGGCCGACCTGTTCCAGGAGCTTCCCGGCGGTGCGGGAAACGCGCCCGGCGTGGTCGTGGTCGATGTGGTAGCGCTTGGCCAGGTCGCGGACGGTCCGGTCGCGGATGTCCTCGTCGTGGACGCGGCCGAGCAGGTCGTGCAGGAGCCCCTCCCGCAGCGCCCCGTCGGAGACGGACATGCGCTCGATGCGAAGGGACTCGAACACCGCGGAGAGGATGGCCACACCGCCGGGAAAGACCGGTGCGCGCTCGACCCCGACGGCCTCGAAGTCCAGCCGATCGACGTGCCCAGCCTCGAGTACGCGCTCGCGGACCTGGCGCAGGCCGTCCGCCGTGATCTCCTTCGCGCCGGTCTCGGTCTCTGCGACGCCGCAGATGGCGAGCACGGTGCCGGAAGCGCCGATGGCCGTGTCCCACCCGCGGGCGAGGAAGATCTGCTCGACCGCCTCGAGCTCCTGCCGGGCCGCGCGCTCCGCGTCTTCCATCGCGCCTTTCGTGATGCTCCCGTCCCCGAAGAACCGGTCGGAGAGTCCGACGCAGCCGATGAACAGGCTCTCCATGAGGCTGGGCTGGAAACGCCGTCCGAGGATGATTTCGGTACTGCCCCCGCCGATGTCGACGACCAGGCGGGAGTCACGGTCGTCCTCCAGGGAGTGGGATACGCCGAGGTAGATCAGGCGGGCTTCCTCGCGGCCGCTGATGATCTCGATGCGGTGGCCGAGGGCCCGCTCGGCGCGCTGGATGAAGCTGCGGCTGTTGCGCGCCTTGCGCAGGGCGTTGGTGCCGACGACGCGGACGTTGCGCGCCGGGAGTTCGCGCAGGCGTTCGCCGAGCCGTTCGAGGCAGGCGAGGGCGCGCCGGGAGGTCACTGGAGAGAGTTCCTCGCGGTCGACGAGCCCCTCGGCGAGACGCACCATTTCGCGATGCCGGTCGACGACCTGCAGGCGCTCGCCCTGGTCGATGGCGACGATCAGGTGGAAGCTGTTGGATCCCAGGTCGAGTGCCGCGAAGGTCTGTCTCGAGGCGTCGGGGAAGGGCGCGCTGACCTCGGCCATGGGTGTCGCATTGTAGACGGAGCCCGCGATGATGGTGCGTCCGCAGGGGAGAGGCTTGTCCCCTCCCGTCGGGAATTCATGCACGACTCTGGCTCGGGGGGGGCCCCGCGGCGCCCCCCCCCCGCCGCCGGGGGTGGCCCCGCGGGGGGGGTTTTGAAAATAGAGGGGGGCGGGGCCGGGGGGGTTTTTACAAA
>VXNE01000366.1 GCA_009840715.1 Gammaproteobacteria bacterium | reverse complement strand
ACGCGCAACTGCCCGAGGATGTCGCTCAGGACATCGTGTCCACCGGCCGGTGCGGACGCAGCCATGGCCGCCGCGATTTCCCCGCGAATCTCGGCGGCGAACCGTTCGAAATCAGCCCGCGTAACGGGCGCCATGGGTTCTTCCATCACGCTGCCAAGGTTAATCTCCGCCACACTCACCCGCAACAGGGTGGATGATTCGCCACTTTAGCGTTGGGGTGGCCAACCAGCGATGGCCAATCTCTGCAACGTGAGGGCGGACGGAAGCTCGCCTGGCTGTGCGACAACGCCTACGAGCGCCGCGCCAGAATCATGCGCGGCCGTTACCCAGGAGGTGCGCGACCACCCGTTCGATGTCGGCGTCGGCCGCGTCTTTCAGCGGACTCATGCGGCCAAAGACCTCGGCCGCCGCCTCGTGGAAGCCACCGGGCAAGCCGGCCGCGTCGAACGTGGCCGCGATCTCTCGCATCTCGCCTTCGAAACGCCACGCCTTGGCGCTGGTGGAGACCGCGGTCGCCACGCTACGCTCGGGGAGTCCCGGCTGCGAGAGCGCCCACTCGGCCAGCAGCGCGTCCGTAACGCCCTCGCGTTCCGCCAGAGCCCGAATCGCGAGCAGCAGCGCCGAAGAGCCCTTGGTGAACGCCGCGTAACACATCTTCAGCGCGGAGGCCGAGCCCGCTACGGGGCGCGCATCGACCAACGTCCCGGAGAACCAGCCGGCCACAGCCTCGGCGCCGGCGCCCGACAGGTAGAGCCGCGTGACGCCGGGACGCCAGGCGGGCGGTCCCACGATGCCGCCGTCGACGAACCCCGATCCCACGATGGCACCGATCCGTCGTGCGGTGTCCGGGGACACGGCGTTGGCGTCGACGTATGTGCCGGCGAATCCGACGGCCATGACCGCTCCGGCGACCGCGACGGCCGCATGGGGCGGACATACCGAGAGCACGTGGTCCACCGCCCCGAGCGCCTCTCCCAACCCGTCCTCCGGCGTCAGGTCAGCGTCCCGCGCGCGTCCTGCCGTCGCGTCGCTGCGCCCGTCCAGTACCCACCGCACGTCGTGCCCATGGCCCCGGAGCGCGGCTCCGAGCGAAGCCCCCATGGCGCCCGGGTGCAGCAGCAGGATCTTCTCGCTCACTTCCGGTAGTCCAGCGGCGGGTCCCGGTCCCCCAGCAGCGCCTCGTACACGAAGTCGTCCCCGCGGCGGCGCTCGAGTTCCTCCTGTGCGGCGGCCAGGACTTCCGGCGCCTCGAACAGGTCCGCCGCCGTGGCCGCGAGCACTTTGGCCGCAAGCACCATGCCCTTGTGTCCGATGCTCATGCCTCCGGCCGCCACGGCCTGCCAACTGTGGGCCGGCGTACCAGGGACCCAGGTGGCCGTGCGGAAGCCCCCGGTCGGGACATTCCAGCTCACGTCGCCCACATCCGTGGAACCCATGCCCTGCCTGAACTCGAACCGCTGAATCTCGCCCTGCGAACCCAGCCCCAGCCTTGGCGAGAGCAGCGTGGTCCGGATCGCTTCCGCAAAGGCCTGCTCCTCGGCCGAGTACGCGACCCCGCCGAGGGCCCGAAGGTTGGCGTCGATCACTTCCGCAAGGGCGTCGTTGCGCAGCACCGGGTAGTTCCCGTGCATGACTTCGTACGACATACGGGTATCCGTGCCTAGGGCCGCCCCTTCCGCCGCGGCCACGACCCGCTCGAAGAGGGCTACCGCGCGCTCCGGCCGCGGATGCCGCACGTAGTAGTACACCTCCGCGTACTCCGGGACGATGTTGGGCGCGTCGCCGCCGTCCGTGATGACGTAGTGGATGCGCGCGTCCGACGGTACGTGCTCGCGCATCAGGTTGACCATGTAGTTCATGGCCTCGACTCCGTCGAGCGCCGAGCGGCCCTTGTCCGGCGCCGCCGCCGCATGGGCCGCGGCGCCTTCGAAGCTGAAGCGCCCCGACTTGTTCGCGGTGCTGCTCGACGGCGAGGCGTCGTTGCGGTCCGAGGGATGCCAGTGCAGCACCGCGTCGACATCTTCGAACAGGCCTGCCCGCGTCAGGTACACCTTGCCGGAACCGCCCTCCTCCGCCGGCGTTCCGTACACGCGCACCGTGCCCTCACGCCCTTCGGCCTCGAGCCACCGGGCCACGGCAACGGCCGCAACGACGGACGCGGCGCCGAACAGGTGGTGCCCGCAGGCGTGGCCCGGCGCGTCCGCGACCACCGGTCGCCGTTCCGGAAGGGCGGCCTGGGACAGCCCGGGCAACGCGTCGAACTCGGCCAGGATGCCGAGCGTCGGCTCCCCTTCGCCGCGCGTGGCCACGAACGCGGTCGGGATTCCGGCGACGCCCTCCTCGACCGCAAAGCCCTGGCCCGAGAGGTACTCGGAGAGACGCCGCGCGCTTTTCTCCTCCAGGTAGCCGAGTTCGGCGAAGTCCCAGAGGTCGGACGCCAGCGCGACGGCGTCGGCCTCGTGCCGGGCGACTTCCTCCACCACCGCTTCCAGCCTGGCCTCGGCTTGCGCATGTCCCGTCGCCAGCGCCAGCGCTGCCAGCACCGCACGCGCGCAGGATGACACCCATGATCTTGCCGCCACCGTGCCCCCTTCCCTCCGTGAAACCTCGAAGCGTGCGCACGGGCATCGCAAAACGCAAGCCGCCTGCACCGGGGGTTTACATGTCACGTAACGCCCCTATAATTGGTCAGACCAATTTGGTCCGACCAACCAGCGAACCTCACAAATGGCCGCGCAACACGAGATCATCGCGAACAGCCTGACGCGCGACATCCTCTCGGGCCGCTATCGCCCGGGCGAGCGGCTGCCCTCCGAGCGCGACCTCGCCGGACGCTTCGACGTCAACCGAGGTGCCGTCCGGGAGGCCGTCAAAACCCTGCAGCAGCTACGCATCGTCGACGTCCAGCCCGGCGGCGCACGCGTGGCCTCGGTCGAGGACGCGAGCTTCGATGTCATCGGCAAGCTGCTCGAGGTCCACGACGTCCCGGACCCCGACCTGCTGACCCAGGTGCTGCAGGTCATCGGCGCCCTGTTCAAGCTCGCCGCAGAAACCGCCATCGAGAAGGCTTCGGAGGCGGAGATCCTGAACATCGCCGGACGAGCGCGCCGGATGCGGGAGGCCATCCGGAGCGCCGCGAGCGGCTCGCACGAGGAGGACATGGTGGCCCGCTTCGAACTGATGCGGGCGGTCATGGAGGTTTCCGGGAACCTCGCTACCCGCATCGTCTCCCGGAGTCTTCTGACACAGGTCGCCACGCACGTCGGCACCCTGGTCGACTACTACGAGGTCGTCGAGCCAAACCGGTACGTCGCCGCGATGGCGGAGTTCGAACTGGCGCTGCGCGAGCGCGACCGCGCGCGTTTGCGGGACAGTCTTGACGCGATCACCGACCTCAGCCGGGAGACCATCGTGCGGG
Organism: Gammaproteobacteria bacterium; assembly: GCA_009840715.1. GTDB lineage: Bacteria > Pseudomonadota > Gammaproteobacteria > Pseudomonadales > Azotimanducaceae > VXNE01. Next base: position 9,327 of record VXNE01000366.1, on the reverse strand, counting down.
CGATCGAACGCGCTGCGGAGCCGCCGCGCCGGGAGGCATCGGGGCGATGAACAAGACCGTGGTCATTCCAGCCGTCGTCGTCGTGGTGTCGATTTTCGCCGCCCTCACGCTCATGGCGACCGCACCCCGTCTCGAGCCCAACGCGGCGGAGCCGGTGCCGCTGACGGTCCGCGTGGCGACCGTGGAGGTGGCCCCGATCCGGCTCACCGTGAGTTCCCAGGGCACCGTCGGCCCGAGCACAGAAAGCCAGCTCATTCCGGAAGTATCGGGACGCGTCGTCTGGATGTCCCCGTCCCTGGTGGCGGGAGGCTACTTCGAGGCCGGCGATCCCTTGCTGCGCCTCGACGACGAGGACCTTGCCGCCGCTGTCGCGCGGGCCAGGGCGACCCTCACGCGGACCGAGGCGGAACATCAGCATGCACGCTTCGAGTTCCAGCGCATCCGCAGCCTCGGCGAACGCCAGTTGGCGAGCCGCTCGCAGATCGAGAACAGCCTGCGCGCCTACCGCATCGCCGCCGCCGCCTTGCAGGATGCGCGCGTGGCGCACGAGCAGGCCACGCGCGACCTCCGGCGCGGCGAGATCCGCGCGCCCTTCACGGGTCTCGTGCGGTCCGAGCAGGTAGACCTCGGGCAGTTCGTCTCGCGAGGCTCCCCGATCGCCACGATCTACGCGACCGACGTCGTGGAAATCCGCTTGCCGATCGCCGACCGCGAACTCGCCTTCCTGAACCTGCCGTTCGGGCACCGGGGCGCGCTGCCCGAGCACCTGCAGGCGCGGGTGACGCTGCGCGCCAACTACGGCGGGCAGTCGATCGCCTGGAACGGGGACCTGGTCCGCACCGAGGCCGAGATCGACATGAAGAGCCGCATGGTGCACGTCGTCGCGCGGGTGACGAACGCCGGCGCGACGCTGCCCCTTCCGGTCGGACTGTTCGTGGACGCCGACATCGAGGGCGTGCAGGCGAACGACATCGTGGACCTGCCGCGCAACGCGCTGCGGCGGGGCAACCGCGTGGTGATCGTCGACGAGGAGGACCGCCTGCAATACCGGCAGATCGTCCCGCTGCGACTGTACCGGGACCGCGTGCTGATCGAGCAGGGCCTGCGCGCCGGGGAGCGGGTCTGCGTCTCGCCCCTGCAGACCGTCATCGAGGGCATGCGCGTACGGCCGCTGGACGAGGCCGGGGTCGGGAACGACCCGGACGGCTCCGCACCCGCCAACGGCGTTCCCGGCGCCGCGTAGTCCCCCTTCGAACAGACGGACCGGACGCCGGAGGGGAAGATGCACCGCGCCATCTCCTGGTTCAGCCACAACATCGTGGCCGCCAACCTGCTCATGACCATCCTCATCATCGGCGGCGTAATGGCGCTCTTCACCGTGCACCAGGAGGAGTTCCCGAACATCGAGTTCGAGATGGTGAACGTCAACGTTCCCTATCTCGGCGCGGCCCCGGAGGAAGCGGAACTCGGCGTCTGCGTGCGCATCGAGGAAGCGATCGAGGGCGTGGAGAACATCGAGAAGATCTACTCGACCGCCTCCGAAGGCGCCGGTGGGGTACAGGCGCAACTGTTCGTGGGCTCTGACGAAACGCAGGCCCTCAACGAAATCAAGAGCCGGGTCGATGGCATCGCGTCGTTTCCGGTCGAAACCGAGGCGCCGATCGTCTCGAAGATGTCCTTCCGCCACAACGTCATCGAAATCGCGGTCTCCGGGAACGTGGCCGAACGCACCCTCAAGGAGGTCGCCCGCGAAATCCGGGACGACATCGCTGCCCTCGACGGGGTCTCCCAGGTCGACCTCATGTACACCCGGCCCTACGAGATTTCGGTGGAGGTCTCGGAGTACATGCTCCGCCGCCACGGACTGACCCTCGACGACGTCGCCCATGCGCTACGGCGAGCGTCGCTCGACATGCCCGGCGGAACCCTGCGCACCGAGGGCGGCGAGATTCTCCTGCGCACCAAGGGGCAGGCCTATCTCGGCATGGAGTTCGAGAACCTGGTGGTGCTGACGCGCGAAGACGGCACCCGCGTGTACCTGCGCGACGTCGCCTCGGTCCGCGACGCCTTCGCGGAGGGCGACCTGCTGGCCCTCTTCGACGGCAAACCCGCCGCCATCGTCAAGGTCTTCCGGATCGGCAAGGAAGACATCATGGAGATGGCGGAACTCGTGCGCGAGTACGTCGCCAAGGCCCAGCCACGGATGCCCGAGGGCATCGAGCTGACGCTGTGGGCCGATGCCTCCCGGGACCTTCGGGACCGGGTCACCACCCTCCTGCAGACCGCCGGCACGGGGCTCGCACTGGTCCTGGCCGTCCTCGCCCTCTTCCTGCGTTTCCGGCTCGCGATGTGGGTGGCGGTGGGCATCCCGATCGCCATGCTGGGGACGATCGCCCTGTTCCCCTTCTTCGACGTGTCCATCAGCACGATGACGGTGATGGCCTTCATCCTCGTGCTCGGCATCCTGGTCGACGATGCGATCGTCGTCGGGGAACGCGTCTACGCGCACGAGCAGCTTGGCAAGCCGCCCATCCAGGCGGCCGTCGACGGCACCTGGGAGGTGGCCGTGCCGGTCATCTTCGGCGTGCTGACGACGATGACCGCGTTCCTGCCCCTGGTGATGGCCGAGGGCCGCATGTCCTCGTTCTTCGCAGTCATCGGGATCGTGGTCATCATGGCATTGGTCCTCTCGATCGTGGAGAGCCAGTGGATCCTCCCGGCCCACCTAGCGCATCGCAAACGCGACGAGTCCGGTCGCCTGGCCGGCAGGTGGAACGCCATCCAGTCGCGATTCTCCGGGGCGCTGATGCACTTCGCGGCGAACGGTTACGTCCGGTTCCTGCGCCGCGCGATCGCCTGGCGCTATGTCACCGCCGCGACGGGTCTCGGCATCCTGATCGTCTCGCTGTCCCTCATCGTGAGCGGCCGTGTCATCTTCTCCTTCTTCAGTTCCATCGATGGGGACAAGGTGTACGCGACGCTCGAGATGCCGCCGGGGGTCTCCGCGGAGAAGACCCGGACGGCGGCAATGCAGATCGAGGCGGCGGTCGAACAGCTGCGGGCCGAGCTCGACCAGCACGCGGCGCCCGGCGTCCCAAGCGTCATCGGGCACACGCTGGTAAGCGTCGGTACCCACATCCACCGCGGCGGCCCGCCGATGCCGGAAGGGCCTGGACGGAGCGACTATGCCGAGGTCGCCATCGAGCTGGTGCCGCTCGAGCAGCGCGACTACATCCTGTCGAGCGACGTGGCGGACCGCTGGCGTGAACTCGTCGGGTCGATTCCAGACGCGGTGCGCCTGTCGTTCGGGGCGGACTCGTTCAGTTCCGGCGAGGCCATCCATCTGGAGCTCTCCGGACGCGACGTGGACGAACTGCGCATGGCGGCCGTCGAACTCAAGAGCGAACTCGCACGCTACGAAGGCGTCAAGGACATTACCGACTCGTTCCGCGCCGGCAAGCAGGAGATCAAGCTCAGTCTCCTGCCCGGCGCGCGCAACCTCGGGCTGACGCTGAACGACCTGGCCGCCCAGGTTCGCAGCGCCTTCTACGGAGCGGAGGTGCAGCGCGTGCAGCGCGGTCCGGACGAGGTGCGCGTCATGGTGCGCTACCCCGAGGACGAGCGCCGCTCCATCGGCAACCTCGAGGACATGCGCATCCGCACGCCCGAGGGATCGGAGGTCCCGTTCACGAGCGTCGCCACCTTCGAGATCGACCGCGGCTACTCGCAGATCAACCGCGTCGACGGGCAGCGCGTGGTCAATGTCCTGGGCGACATCGACCGGGAACGGGTGACCCCCGAGGAGATCAACACCAGCATCATGACGGAGATGCTGCCCGCGTTGCGCCTGAAATACCCCTCGGTCACCGTGGGTCAGTCGGGCGAGCAGGAAGAACGGCTGAAGTCCATGATGGGGCTGGGCTACGGCGCGTTGATCGCGCTCATCGGCATATACGCCCTGCTCGCGATCCCGCTGAAGTCGTACCTCCAGCCCATGGTCATCATGAGCGTCATTCCCTTCGGCGCGGTGGGAGCCATCGTCGGCCATTGGATCATGGGCACGCAGCTGATGTTCTTCTCGCTGCTCGGCATCGTCGCGCTGTCCGGTGTCGTCGTGAACGCGAGCCTGGTGCTGGTCGATTACATCAACCGGCGCCGCCGCGAAGGGATGCCGCTGGAAGAAGCGGTGTACAACGCGGGGGTCGTGCGTTTCCGACCCATCGTCCTGACCTCGACGACCACCTTCGTCGGGCTGGTCCCGCTGATGTTCAGCAACAACCCGACGACTTTCTTCATCACCCCGATGGCCATCTCGCTCGCGTTCGGAGTATTGTTCGCCACGGCCATCACGCTGATCCTCGTGCCCGGCCTGTACATGATCGTCGAGGACTTCTTCGAGTGGGGTCCCATGCGCGAGGGCAGCCAGGCGGAGCCGATGGTTCAGCAGACGCGTCAACAGACCGCCTGACGCGGGAGCGCCACGCCCTCCCGCCTGAACGAACATCGGTGGGAGGACACATGCAACAGTCACCGCTGCCGTCGGTCGGTCAGGGCCTGCTCCCGGCATTGCTCCTGCTCGCCGGCGCCGCGTGCGCACCGGAGCCGGCGGAGCCGGGGCCCGCCGCCGCACGGGTCGCGGAGGAGGCGCGACAGCCGACGCTCGTGACCCCGCCACGGCGGCACCAGGACTGGGAACCGCCCGGCGGCCCGGCCACTACCGCCGCGAGTCCGCCCGGCCCGCGTTGCGCCCACTACAGCGAGACCCGCTCCGCTTTCTTCGGCGACCTCCACGTCCACACCACCCTGTCCCTGGACGCGTTCGGCCGCGGCGGCCTGCAGACCCCCGACGACGCCTATCGGTTCGCAAAGGGAGAACCCATCGCCCTGACCCCCTTGGATGCGGACGGGCGGCCGTCGCGCATGGGGACGATCGACCGGCCCCTCGACTTCGCAGCCGTGACCGACCACGCGGAGTGGATCGGCGAACTCGAGTCCTGCAGGAGCCCGGAGTCGGGAGCCTACGACAGCCTGGACTGCCGCTTGATGCGCGGCAGGCCCGTCGCCGGACAGTCCCCGGAGGGCGACGCGCTCATACGCCGCGTCATCGCCGGCGAGGTTCGCGAGCCCGGGGGCCTGTGCGGCGCCGACGCCTCGGTGTGCCGCGAGTACGCCGGGAACGCCTGGCGGCGTACCGTCGCGGCGGCGGAGGAGCACCAGGACCGCACCGAGGCGTGCGCATTCACGGCGTTCAATGCGTGGGAGTTCACCTCCGCCCCGGGCAGGAGCAAGGTCCATCGCAACGTCATCCTGCGCAACGACAGCGTCCCCGAACTGCCGATCTCCTGGTCCGAGGAGGCCGAGCCGGAAGGGCTCTGGAAGAAGCTCGACGCGCGCTGCAACGACACGGGCACCGGCTGCGAGGCGATCACGATCCCGCACAACCCGAACATCTCCAACGGCCGCCATTTCACCGTCACCTACAAGGACCGCCCGCTTTCCGCACAGCGGGCCCGCGCCGAACTCCAGCGGAGGCTCGAACCGCTGGTCGAGATGATCCAGTCGAAGGGGGAGTCGGAATGCCGTACGGGCATGTGGGGCGTACTCGGCGGCGAGGACGAGCTGTGCGGCTTCGAGAAGGTGCGCTACAGGGCACCGGGCATCCGGCCCCAGGACTGCGAGGAGTCGTTCGGCAGCGGCGCCATGGCTGGCGTCGGGTGCCAGTCGCGGCTCGACTTCGTGCGCTACGGGCTCATCGAGGGCCTGCGCGAGTATGCCCGTATCGGCGTGAACCCCTACCGCCTGGGCTTCATCGGCAGCACCGATACCCACAACGGCACGCCCGGCGCAGTCGAGGAGTACAACTACTTCGGCCACAACTCCCTCGTCGACGACACGCTGGAGAAACGCCTGACGACCCCGGCGTACGCGCCGCACCCGATGCGCAACCCTGGCGGGCTCGTCGGCGTGTGGGCCGAGGAGAACTCCCGCGACGCCCTGTTCGACGCCATGAAGCGCCGCGAGACCTTCGCCACGAGCGGCGTGCGCATCCAGCCGCGGCTGTTCGCGGGCTGGGACCTGCCCGACAGTCTCTGCGGGGACGCGGACGCGCTGGCCGACGCCTATCGAGGCGGCGTGCCGATGGGCGGCGAACTCGATCCCGCCGGCGCCGACGACGACGGTCCGGTCTTCTTCGCGAGCGCCCTGCGCGATCCGGGCACGGACATGGACGCCGGCGCGGGCCTGCAGCGGATCCAGATGGTCAAGGGCGAGGTCGACGACTCGGGGCTGTTCCGGGAGACCGTCGTCGACATCGCGGCGGACGAAGGTCCTGCCGTCGGGATCGACGCGAACTGCACACCCAGCCGCCAGGGCGCGAACACCCTTTGCAGCGTGTGGCGCGACCCGGCGTGGAACCCGGCAAAACCAGCGGTGTACTACGCGCGCGTCCTCGAGCAGCCGAGTTGCCGGTGGCACGCGCGGCAGTGCGCCGCCCTCGCGGCCGACGACCGTCCGGCCGCCTGCGGCGATAACGCCCTCCCGCGAACGATCCAGGAGCGGGCGTGGACCTCGGCGATCTGGTACGAGCCGCCGCTCACCGACGACGCGTCCTGACCGAGCCGCCATGCCTGGCCGGATGCTGACCTGTACCTGGGCGCCCACGGTGTTCGCCGGGCCCCAGGTCGTGTCCACCAACCCCGAAGGCACGTTCCCCGACGGGCGCGCCCTCGACCACGCCGTGCTGCCCGCGTTGCGGCGCATCGAGGGACTCGGCCTGTCGCACCTGCTCATCGCGCAACGCTGGTGGGGCAGCGGCGTGGAGATGGAAGGCTCGTCGCTTGACTGTCTCGCCATGACGGCACTCTTCGCCGCCCACACGGAGCGCATCCGGCTCGTCACCGCCATCCACCCCGGCTTCTTCCATCCGACCGCGATCGCCAAGTGGGGCGCGACCCTGGACTGGATCAGCGGCGGCCGCTGGGACATCAACGTCACGAGCGGCTGGAACCTGCGCGAGTTCGACATGTACGGGGTCGACACCCTCGAACACGACGAACGCTACGCGCGTTCCGCCGAGTTCATCGATGTGCTGCGCGGCGCATGGGACGCGCCGCGCTTCTCGTACGAAGGACGTTTCTACCGGGCGGACGAACTCGAACTCGAACCCCGCCCCTCGGGGCCGCTGACGGTGTTCCAGGGCGGACAGTCGAACGACGCGATCGCGATGGCGGCTGCTCGCTCGGACTGGATGTTCCTGAACGGCGGAACGCCCGAACGGATCGAGAGCGTCATCGGCAGGGTTCGGGACGCCTGCCTGGCCACGGGCCGCACCGTGCGTTTCGCCCTCTACGCCGCCCCGCTGGTCCGGCGCACGGACGCCGAGGCGTGGGCGGAGATCGACGCCCGCATCGCGACCATCGACCGGGGCCTGGCGGAACGCCGGCGCGCCGCCACCGGTGGGGCCGAGGGCATGTGGGCCTCCGACGAGGACCTGAGCCTGCTCGACACGAACGAAGGGTACGCCGCGCGGCTCATCGGCAGCCCCGACACCGTCTACGAACGGCTCGAGACGTACCGCGCGCTCGGTGTCGAGATGCTGCACTTCGACACGCGGGACGCGCTGTTCAACGAAACGATCCTGCCGGAACTCGTGGGCTGAACCCAACCAGCTACGAGGCTTCGAGTTCGAACGCCGCCGCCATCAGGGCCTTCGTGTAGTCCATCCGCGGCGCGGCGAAGACCTCCTCCGCGGGCCCGTACTCGACCATGATCCCGTCCTTCATCACGATGAGCTCGTGGGCGAGTGCCCGCACGACCCTGAGATCGTGGCTGATGAAGACGTACGCGAGGTCGTGGCGCCGCTGCAGGTCGCGCAGCAGGTCCACGATCTGGGCCTGCACGGAGACGTCGAGGGCCGATGTCGGCTCGTCGAGCACGACGATGTCGGGATTCAGCACGATCGCCCGGGCGATGGCGATGCGTTGGCGCTGGCCGCCGGAGAACTCGTGCGGGTAGCGGTCCTGGAGCGCGGGATCGATCCCCACGTCCACGAGGACGCGCGTGACCTGCGCGCGCCGCTCGGGCGCTGCAAGCTCGGATCGGTGCACCTTCAGCCCCGCCTCGACGATCTGGTTGACGGACAGCCGGGGCGGCAGGCTCCCGTAGGGGTCCTGGAAGACGATCTGCATGCGCTCGCGGAGCGGACGTAGCGCGTTCGGCTTCATCCCCTGGATCGTCTCCCCGCCGAGCTCGATGTGCCCGCCGCTCGGCAGCAGGCGCAGGAGCGCCATCGCGAGGGTCGTCTTGCCCGAGCCGGATTCGCCCACGATGCCGAGCGTCTGGCCCCGTCGGACGCGCACGGAGACCTCCCGCACCGCCATCAGCGCACGTTCGGGCGCGAACCAGCCCCGCGCCAGGTTGAACTTGACCGACAGCGCATCCGCGCGCATCACCACGGGGGCGTCCGGCGCCGCCTGCACCGGATCCCCGCTCGGCTCCGCCGCGAGCAGCCGTCTCGTGTAGTCGTGCCGGGGCGCGTCGAACACCGTGGCCGTCCTGCCCTGTTCGACGATCGCACCCTCCGTCATGACGCACACGCGGTCCGCCATTTTGCGCACGACCGCGAGATCGTGGGTGATGAGCAGTAGCGACATGTCCAGGCGTTCTCGCAGGGCGCCCAGCAGCTCGAGGATCTGCGCCTGGATCGTCACGTCGAGCGCCGTGGTCGGTTCGTCGGCGATCAGGAGATCCGGCTCGTTGGCCAGCGCCATCGCGATCATGACCCGCTGGCGCTGCCCCCCGGAGAGTTCGTGCGGGTACGCCCGCAGCCGCTCCTCGGCGTGCTGCAGCCCCACGAGGTCGAGCAGCTCCAGCGTCCGTGCACGGGCTTCCCGCCGGCCCATCGCCCGGTGCACGAACAGGATCTCCCCGATCTGCTTCTCGATGGTGTGCAGCGGATTGAGCGAGGTCATCGGCTCCTGGAACACCATCCCCACGCGTTCGCCCCGGATCGGCAGCAGCTCCTCGTCGGACAGGCCGACTACTTCCGTGCCAGCGACCCGAATCGAGCCCCGCGGGTGGCTCGCGTACTGGTACGGCAGGAGCTGCATCACCGACAGCGCGGTGACGCTCTTCCCCGAGCCGGACTCGCCGACCAGCGCCACCGTCTCGCCGCGGTCGATGTGGAAGCTGACGCCCCGGACCGCCACGTCGCCGCGAAAAGCGACGGCCAGGTCGTTGACCTCCAGGATGCGGTCGCTCACGTCGCGGACCTCCGCGGATCGAAGGCGTCCCGTACGCCCTCCCCCACGAACACCAGCAGCGTCAGCA
>VXNE01000532.1 GCA_009840715.1 Gammaproteobacteria bacterium | reverse complement strand
CGCCTACGAATTCGCCCCGGCCAGCCGCACCGTGTACCTGTCCCGGCCCGACTTCGAGGCGCCGGTCGACTCCTGGATGGGTCACTCCCGCGGGCACTGGGAGGGAAAGACCCTGGTCGTGGACGTCACGGCACAGCGCGCCGACACGTGGCTCGACCAGGCGGGCAACTTCCACGGCGCGGCGTTGCACGTCGAGGAGCGCTACGCGCTGCAGGGTCCGAACCACCTGCGCTACGAAGCGACGCTGACGGACCCCGAGGTCTACGAACGGCCGTGGACGCTCGGCGTGCTGCTCTACCGGCAGATGGACCCCCGGGCGCAACTTCTCGACTTCAAGTGCGTCGAGTTCGTGGAGGACCGGATGTATGGAGAACTCACGCGGGAGAAACCCGATGCTTGAGCGCGCGCTGGTCCTGACCGTCTGCGCGGGGTGGCTGGCGTCGGCCGCGGCCGGCGAAATGCCCATGACGGCCTGGGGCAAGCCCAGCCTCGAAGGCGTGTGGACGACGGCCACGCTGACCCCGCTGGAACGCCCGGAGACCGTTGTGGACACGCGGCTCACCGAGGCCCAACGCGCCGAGATGGAAGCGGAGGCGGAGCAGTTCTGGGAGGCGCTCGAGCAACCGCCGCCGCCCGGCGAGGTCGGGGGTTACAACCGCGTGTGGCTCGACCCCGGGATGAAGGCCCTGCCGGACGGTCGTCCTTCCCTCATCGTCGACCCGCCGGACGGCCGCATCCCCTGGCGCCCGGAAGCCCTGGCCGCCTCCGACGCGGAGAGCGCGCGATACGGGGTAGGCCCCTACTACTCCTACGCGGATCTCGATACGGGCGAGCGCTGCCTGTCCGACGGCGTCACGATGGCGCCGCTGCAGCCCTACAACATGAACTACCAGATCTTCCAGACCGAGGACCACCTGGCGATAGTCCACGAGATGTACCACGAGTACCGCATCGTGCCCCTGGACGGGCGGCCCTTCCTTCCGGAGGAGGTCGGCCAGTGGCTGGGCGACGCGCGGGGCCACTGGGAGGGTGACACGCTCGTCATCGTGTCGAAGGGATTCGCGGACAAGTCGCACTACTACTGGGCGTGGCCCTGGCGCGCGGCGCGCCCGTCGCTGACCGTAGTGGAGCGGTTGCGGCGCGTGGACGGGCAGACGATCGACTACGAGTTCACGGTCGACGACCCGGAGATGTTCACGCGGCCGTGGACGGCATCGGCGCCCATGACGACGGACCAGGCCTCCCGGGGCGTGACGGCGGGCCCCCTCTACGAATTCGCTTGCCACGAGGGGAACTACGCACTGCCCAACATCCTGCGCGGCGCCCGGCTCGAGGCCGGGTTGGCGGCGACGCGGGACTGAAGGACTGACCGAAAGAAGGAGGCCGAGCACCGATGCCCATCGAGTTCGCCACCATGGCCTTCGCCACGCCGGGGACGGCGGTACCCGCCGCCGTCGCGGCCGAACGCGCCGGCTTCGACATCGTGCACGTGACCGACAGCCAGTGCCTGCGCGGCGACGTCTACACGCAACTCATGCTCTGCGGGCAGGCCACGAGCCGGATCAAGCTCGCCACGGGCGTCACCAACCCGCTCACGCGCCATCCGTCCGTCACCGCCGCGAGCATCGTCAGCATCCAGGCCGAATGCGGCAATCGGGCGATCCTCGGGATCGGCCGTGGCGACAGCGCGGTCCTGCACATCGGCAGGACGCCGGCCCGCATGCGTGAATACGGCGAGTACGTGCGACGGTTGCAGGCCTATCTCCGCGGCGAGACGGTCGATCAAGCCGGGTTCCCGAGCCGCCTGCGGTGGCTGGACCGCATCGACGCGGAGAAGGTCCCCGTGGACATGGTGGGATCGGGACCGAAGTCGCTCGCGCTGGCGGCGGAGCTGGCCGACCGGGTGACGATGGCCGTCGGCGTCGATCCCGGCCGGATCGAATGGGGCCTCGAGCAGGTCCGCGCGGCGGCGCGCGCGGCGGGGCGTGATCCCGGCGCCATACCCGTGGGCGCCTATGTCAACGTGTCGGTGGATGACGACGAGGCAGCGGCGGTGCGGACCGCCCGTGGCTTCACGGCGACCTTCGCGCACTTCAGCGCGTCGGTCGGTGCGGACTTCGACAACCAGCCGGAGATTCTGCGCAACGTCACCGAGAAGCTGGTGACGGACTACGACACCAACCACCACTCGCAGGCCGACGCGCCGCACACCGAACTGCTCGATGCGGAGTTCATCGACTGGTTCGGGGCCGTCGGCAGCACCGCCAAGGTGATCCGGCGGCTGGCGCCGCTGGTCGAACTCGGCCTCGACCACCTCTACTTCGTCGGCCCCCGGACGGGGCTTGCCGAGGAGGTGATGCCGGCCCTGCGCGGGATGCGATCCTGATGGACGCATGGAGCAGGAGCCCATGACGCTCACGAAGGCCCAATCGAAGGGGCCCGTAGCCCCACTGCTCGAGTCGACCATAGGCGGCCGTCTCGACGAGGTCGTCGCACGCGATCCGGACCATCCGGCGTTGCTGATGCCCCACCAGCAGATCCGCTGGAGCTACGGGGAGTTCGCACGCGAAGTGGATCGGCTCGCCACGGGATTGCTCGCGCTCGGCATCGGGCCGGGAGACCGCGTGGGCATCTGGTCCCCCAACCGCTACGAATGGGTGGTGGCGCAGTTCGCGACCGCGAAGATCGGCGCCATCATGGTGTGCATCAACCCGGCGTACCGTCTCTACGAACTCGAGTACGCGCTCAACAAGGTCGGCTGCAAGGCGATCTTGAGCGCGGAGGCATTCAAGACCAGCCATTACCTCGCGATGCTCAGGGAGCTCGCCCCGGAACTCGACACCTGCGATCCGGGAGCGTTGCGGTCCGAGCGCTTGCCGCACCTGCGCGCCGTGATCCGTATGGGCGAGGCGTCCACGGCGGGAATGTTCAACTTCGATGCCGTATGCGACATGGGCGGGGCGGCAGAGCGCGAGCGTCTGCGGGCCCTCGCCGAGTCGCTCGACCCATCCAGCCCCATCAACATCCAGTTCACGAGCGGCACGACGGGCATGCCGAAGGGCGCCACGCTCACGCACACCAATATCCTGAACAACGCGTACTTCGTGGGTCAGACGATGCGGCTCGAGGCGGACGACCTCCTCTGCATCCCGGTACCCCTGTACCACTGCTTCGGCATGGTGCTCGGCACGCTGCTGTGCGTCGCCCACGGCGCGACGATGGTCCTCCCCTGTGAGGTGTTCGACCCGCACGCGGTGCTGCAGGCCGTGCAGGACGAACGGTGCACGGCGCTCCACGGCGTGCCGACGATGTTCATCGCGGAACTCGACGCTCCGGACTTCGGTGCGTTCGACGTGAGTTCGCTGCGCACGGGCATCATTGCCGGGTCCACCTGTCCGATCGAACTGATGAAGCGGCTGATCGGGGAGATGGATCTCGCGGAGATCGTGATCGGCTACGGGCAGACCGAGTGCAGCCCCCTCGACACGATGACGGCCATCGACGATCCGTTCGAGGCGCGCGTCACCACCGTCGGGCGGGCGCACACGAACTGGGAGATCCGCATCTCCCGGGAGGACGGCAGCACGGCGGACGCAGGCGAGACGGGCGAGGTCTGTGCGCGCGGCTACGGCGTCATGCAGGGGTACTGGGACGACCCCGAGAAGACCGCGGAGACGATCGACGCCGAAGGCTGGCTGCATTCAGGCGACCTCGGCGAGATGGACGCGGACGGCTACGTCAAGATCACCGGGCGCATCAAGGACATGATCATCCGCGGCGGCGAGAACGTGTATCCGCGGGAGATCGAGGAGTTCCTGTACACCCATCCAGATATCCAGGAAGTGCAGGTGTTTGGCCTGCCCGACGCGAAGTACGGCGAGCAGGTGGCGGCGTGGGTGCAGGTCCGGGAGGGTTCGGCCCTGGCCGAGGACGACATCCGTGCCTTCTGCGGCGGCCAGATCACCCACTTCAAGATCCCGAAGTACATCAAGCTGGTGGACGACTTCCCGATGACGGTCACGGGCAAGATGCAGAAGTTCGTGATGCGGGACCGCTACGCCGAGGAACTCGGGCTGTCGGGGCAGGGGCGCCGCTCCACTCCGATCTCTAGCGGTTAAAATGCCCTAAAAACATATAGTTACAAGTGATGTTCGGGGTGGCGGGTGGTGGACGGACGGAGCGTTTGCGCCGCTACTGACCCGCCGGATCCCCGTCACTCCCGCCGACCGCGCGAGCCACGGCCTGCTCCCAGCCCTCGGGTTGCCGGCGCAGGACGTCTGCTACGGCAGCGCAGCGCAGTCGGTCCCAGTGCAGACCGCTCGCCCGTGCCATCGCCCACAGGCAGCCCTCCAGCCAGCCACGGTCCGCCTCCCTGGCCTCGTCGCCGGTCAGGGACAGGGCCAGCCGTCGGCCGAGTCGCACGCCGCTTGCATCCGCCGTCTCCCTGGCCAGGAGCGCCTCGACCTGCTCGGCGAGTTCGGCTGCTTCACCGGGTGTCTGCTCGTGGGGACGCACGGCCACGGACCAGCCGCCGGCATCGCTGCGCTGAATCTTCGCGGCGACGACGCCACCGCCAGCACGGCCCTTGCGCCGGACGAAAACGGTCTGCCAACGGACGCGCTCGCCCCGCGCCGCGAAGAGCGCATCGTAGAGCTCGTTGGCAGCCACCTCACCGGGTTTCAGTTGTTGCGCCCGTCGACGGGCCGCCTGCCTGCGGGTGCCCTCGGCGTACACGTCGGCCAGGCGATCGGCCGACCGGCCTGTGAACTCATGCATCACGGGGCGCACCAGGCGGGCGAGCCAATCCTCCGCGAACAGGGCCGTCGCCGTTCGCACGGCGCGCGACACGGTACCCCGGTGACAGCCTAGTTGGGCCGCGAGCGCGGATTGGTTGACGAACACCCCGGCATCCAGCAACGCTTTCCACTGCACCGCGTTCTCGAGCGGCGAGACGTGTTCCGTCCACTCGTTCTCGCCGTGCATGAGGGCCGCGCACTGTGCGTCGGAAAAGGAGGCGTCGCGCACCTCTGCGCGCCAGGGCACGCCCGCGGTACGGCACGCTTCGAGGCGTCGGACGCCGAATATGGCCTCCACGAGGTGCGTGTCTCCGCGGGGCAGGCGCCGCGCGAGGCCGAGTTGCTGCTGTCCGTCGCGCTTGATCGAAGCCGCCAGGGCACTGATCGATGCTTCGTCCATGCCCGATCCGGTCCGATTGTGGAATTTCCATGGGCGTACCTGCGACGCGTCGAACGCCTCGACGTGCAGCATCTCTACCCCGCTGGCCGGCGTCGCCGTCGCTTCTCCCTGGTCAGTCATCCGCGTTTGCGCTCCGTCGAACTATCCGCATTTGGCCTGGCGCCGGACCACGGCCTTACGTGTGGGTACCATTATGACACCAACGCGATTGCCATCGAATACCAAGTTGATCTCTTGAGCGTCCGACCTCGGGTGTCGTACTGGTACGAAATCGGGTGGTCGCCCCGCCAGGGCGGAGGTGGCGGAAACGCGCCCGAATGCGGCGTTTCGCGCAGATGCTTGTGGGACTACGTCGTTTTGGGCAACAATTTCCTGGCGGCCCAGCGCCGGAGGCGCACGGCAGGCTGATTGGATTAAGCAGTACCAGTGGTGAAGCCAGGGAAGCGCAAGGCGAGCGGCGTGTCGTCTCGTCATGTGGACACGCCGCCACCTCCGGTCGCGGAGCGCGGTCGGTGGCGCGTGGCCGCCGACGGAGATCCGCCTTGGGCCGTCGAGCGCAGGGTGGCTGTTCCGGCGCGCGTCCCGTCGTACTTCGATCGTCCTGAACTGGCGCGCGATCACCTCCCCTCGCTCCGTCGAGCCACGATCCTGAAGGCGCCGAGTGGCTTCGGGAAGACCACGCTGCTAGCGGAATGGTGTCGTACCGTGATGGTAGACGACGTGTTGGCGGCCTGGCTTTGCCTCGATGAACAGGACGACGCGGAGGCGCTGGAGGATTGGCTCGTCAGGGCGTTTCGGCATGCCGGCCTCACGGTCCCGGATGACCCGCCGGGGGCTGGCGAACGCAATGCTCGACATCGGCTTTGGTCGCTGATGGAAGCGGTCGAGGCCCGACGCGTACCATGCGTGCTTGCACTGGACGAGTTGGAGCGACTGTCGGACCGGCACGCCGTCGCCATCGTCAATCTGCTGCTGGAACGTGGTCCTGGCAACCTGAAACTGGCCATAGCGTGCCGTGACCTGCCGGACGGTCTCCGCGTCGAGAACGCGCTGTTCCTCGGTGAGGCGGAGCTTCTGACCGTGGATCAACTGCGCTTCACCAAGGCGGAAGCGGACGCGTTCCTGGGTGGGCAGGTGGCAGACGGGGGTAGCCCGGGTACCGGGGAGGAGCTGCAGGGTTGGCCCATTGCCCTGGACGCCCGTCGCCGGGAGGCCGAAGGCTCCGGCAATCCACTGGCCGGTCGTGGACTGGCCAGGAAGTGGCTCGACGCCCGGTTGTGGCGGTCCATGACGGATGCGGACCGGGAGTTGGTGCTCGACGCGGCACTCCTCGACCCGATCGAATCCGGGCTCCTCGACGAGGTCGTGGATGCTCGTGGCTCGTGGCAGAGACTCTTGACGCTACCGGCGGTTGACGGCCTCCTGCGTGCCGTGCCCGAGTCGAGCCCGAGCGTGCGTCGCATGCATCCGTTGCTTCGCGAGTGCTGTATCGAACGCCACTGCCGGCTGTCTCCGGAGCGGTTCTGCGAGATTCATCGGCGCATCGCCAGGGCCCTGGCCAGACGGGGCGCCGTTGTGGCGGCCATGCGCCATGCCAGCGAGGGCAACGACCCTGACCTCGCTGCGACCATCCTCGAGGATGCCGGGGGAGTCCGCCTGGCGATTCGCGAAGGCCACAGCAGGCTGGAGGCCGCCGCGCGCTACCTGACGCCGGCCGTCCTGGACCGGTATCCGCGGCTGGCGCTCGCGCATTGCCTGATCCTCACGATGACCGGACGGCAGGAGGAGGCCGCACGCGTGTACGCGCGGATCGACGGTCTCTCCGGTGATGGCGCCCGCGTGGACGACGTCGCGCAACAGGAACTGCTGGTGGACGATCTGTTCGTGCGGGGCGTGGGCCTGATGCTGCGCACGCCGACCTGGTCGGCGCGAGAGATCAAGGCGTTGCGCGCCCAGCTGACCGATGTCGCCCAGCGGGTCGAAATCGACCCCGTCATGCGGGCGATGTTCGAGTATGGATTGTGCATCCTGTACGCCATGAGGGCGGAGTTCGACGATGCACTGGAGTGCGCGGACCGCGCCCGAGGCGCGTTGGGAACGCGCTGGTCTTACCTGCCGATGATCCTGGACTACCAGGTTGGTGCGATCGCGATGGTCCGGGGTCAGGTGCAGGACGCCGCCGAGTGGTACGGCCGGGCCGAGCACTCGCTCGAGGCGGACGACCGCAGTGACCTGGGGCCGCTCAAGGCCGGACAATGCCTGTTTCGTGAACTTGAACTCGAGCGCCAGGGGGTGACCGTCCCCGGCGAAACCCCGGTAGTACCCAGCCCGTTCGAAAGTGGCTTCTCGCCGTTCCAGGTCTACGCTGCCGCGAGCGCGACATTGGTGGAAATGACGCTGCGGACGCAGGGCCCCGATGCGGCCCTCGAGGCGCTACGACGAATGCAGGACCGAACGCGGCGCGCCGATCTCCCCGCCATTTCCAGGTATCTCTCCATCCTGCAGGCCTCCACGCTTGCGGGCGCGGGGCGGATCGAGGAGTGCGAGCGTGTGTGGCGGCTCGCAGGCCTGCCCAGGGACGACGCCGCCTGCCTGGATCTGGAAGGGCAGACGTGGCGGGAGATGGAGGCCGTCGCCGAGGCGCGCCTCAAGCTCCTGCGGGCGCGGCGAGACTTCGAAGCCGCCCGGACCTTCTACGGCGCTGTCACCGAGCGCGTCGCCGAGCGCGGGCTGCGACGCCCCCAGATGCGCTGCCTTGCTCTCGCGATGGCCATCGAGGTCGCGGCCGGCGACCGGCATGCGGCAGCCGCCCATCTCGACGAGTACATGCGGCTGTGCGCCAGCACGGAATACACGCTCGGCTTGGTGCGGGAGCGCGAAGTCGCCCTGGGACTGCTGGATGCCTACCTGGAAGGGGACGCCGATCCCGCGCTGGTGAGGCTGGCCACGGAGGTTCGAAGCAAGCTGCAGGATCCTGACCTGCGGCCGGCGGGCGTTCGACTCACCGCGCGCCAGCAGTTCATTCTGCGGCGGCTCCACAGGCAGCGCGACGAAGACATCGCCGCGGCCCTCGGCATCACGCATGCGGGCGTCCGCTATCACGTGCGCAAGATCTTCCGGGCGCTGAACGCGCGCGGCCGCATGGACGCGGTTCACCGCGCGCGGCGTCTGGGCCTGTTGCCCGACTGACGAGCGCCACATGCCCGGTCCGGTGCGTCGCACGCCGCGAACACCTGGTACCACTCTGGTGGTATGTCGTGCGTGCACGACATACCACCGTGTTACCTCAATCGCGGAGCTTGCGCCGGTCGTGCTTCGGCCAGGCTGCGGGCGAACCCTGTATCCGTCCGCCGCTCCGACGACCGTCACCCGAAGCCCGCACACGGGATTGACCCGGTGCGGGCACCCGACTAGGATTGCCGGCCAACGTCCCCATGACATGGCGAGCGCCTGACCGGGCGCGACGGGACGCTGTTGCGAGCAAGAGAAGCCATGAACATCTCCGAGTTCCGGAGCGTCGCTGCGATCCACGACGCCCGGGTGGTACTCGATTCCCGCACGGACGAACTCAAGGTGCGTCCCCAGACCTTCTTGAATCGCGCCGTCGACTGGATCCGCGAGAAGATCTCGCCGAATCCGCTGGCCGGGACCGAGCGCGACGTGGCCCACAACCGATTCCTCCGCGCGATCGCGGACTACTCCGGCTACGACGGCGGCGACGTGAGCCGCGCGGAGGCACTGCTCTCGGTCGACGTCCTTGAACGCCGACCGCTGACATCGCGCCGTGTCCGGGAAGTGATCGAGGACCTCGACCGGCGCTCGACGCCGGCGATGCGGGAGAACCGCACGACCGTCGCCTGGATGTCGACACGGGGCGTCGACGCGCGCCTGCGCGAGCATGCCGAGGGCGCCGCACTCGGCGAGGGAGAGCGCGAACAGATCGGCGACCGCATCGACCGGGCCATTCACGCCGCCGGGGGCGACGGGCTGCGGAAGGTGGAGGTGTCCGAGGCGACCAGGATCACCCACGGCGTCGTTGACGGCTTCCTTTCGGAAAAGGCGGCCAGGGCCGAGGCGGAGGCGCAAGCCCGCGCCGCGGAACTTGCGCGCCAACAGGCTACGGAGACCCGTGCGGCCGAGGCCGTGGCCACCGTGCCGCAGGCCGCACGTAATGCGCCGGCCGCCCCGACTCCTGAGGCCGCCGCCCCTCGCCAGGCCGAGTTGCCGGCGATCGGGGCCGTGACGTCGCACGGGGCCGAGCCGGCCAGCCAGAAGGATTTGGTCCGCCTGGTGAACGCGGCGAAGCTACCGGGCAAGCTGCCGTCCGAACTACGGAAGCTCGTCAAGTCCGGTTCGATCACGAGTCGGGCCGGCCTGGCCAAGGCGGCCAATCAGCGCACGGCGGACTGGGCGATGGAAAAGCGTGTCGGCCGGTGGTATGGAGACGCCCTGAAGCGCCAGGGCGCCAGGGGCCGGATCCGGAACAACGAGGAACTGATGGCGCCGACGCGCATGCTCGACGAGATAGCCCGGTCGATCAAGGGCGCGACGGGCCTTTTGACGTGGTCGGACGCCAAGCAGCAGGCGCGGGCGGTGATCGATGCGCACGTCAGCAACGAGGTCAAGCGGGGGGCGTCCTGACGGCCGACCCGGCGATTTGGCAAACGACACAAAGGAAGGAGGTAACTCTCATGTCTGGTGACTTTTCTATCGGTGGCGTGGCAAACCAGCTCGGTGTCCAGCTCGGGGAAGAGAAGGATGCCCTCGGGGACATGGTGAAGAACTATGATGCGGACGACCCGATGGCGGCGTTCAACCTCGAGATGGAGGCGTCGAAGTACAAGGCGGAAATGTCGATGATGGCCGCCCTGGTCAAGGATCTCAGCGACGTCCAGCAGCAGATCATCCAGAAGGTGTAGGGGAGCCGGTCCCCGTCGCGTGATGGAGGGGGCCATGCTCGCGGGCTTGGCACCGCGGGTGCCGGTAGGCAACACGGGAGACGGCTATCGCGTCCCGCACGGACCGCGGTCCTGTGCCGCGAGAGGAGAGGAGTATGGAGATACCGAAAGACGTTCTGCGAAACTGCGTTGGCCTGGGGTTGTTGGCCTGTCGCCTTCCCTCCATGCGCGAGGCTTGCATGAACGTATTCGAAGCCGTGCGCGTCGCGGAGCCGGAAAGCGCCGCGTGGATCATTGGTACGGCCATGGTGTACGCCAATGCGGACGACAACTCCGAGGAGGCTTGCGGCTTCATGATGAGGCAGGGCGTCTCGGCAGCCTCAGGCGACCTGCTGGCGCGTGCCTTCCTGGGCCTGTTTCTCGTCATGGCGAACCGGGCCAGTGACGCGGAGAGGGTCGCGAAGGCGGTGGTCGCCGATGGCGGCGACACCGACGCCACCAGGCTGGCGCAGTCGCTGCTGGACCACGAGATACACGGTCGCTGACCGCGGCGCGTCCCGGAGCTTCGCCAGTGTGACGAACGGAGGCCGCCGTCATCGTTGACTTGACCCAACTGCAGCGGCAGGTCGTAGACCGTGCCCAGTCGCAGGTTGCCGAACAGGCGCGGAAGACTCCGGGGACCGATCCCGGCCAGGGGGCGGAGAAGTTCGAGCGACTCATGGATGCGCAGAACCGCGCCGCGGCCGAGCCGGGCAGCGCCGATGTGCCGCCGGGGCAGTTCGAGCAACCGCCGCGGGCAGGCGGGAACAGCCCGGGGGGGGGGGCGGCGGGGGGCCCTCCCCCGCCGCGGGGCGGGCGGCCGCCCGCCCCCGCGGGCGCGGGGGGGGGGGGTCCCTCCCCCCCCCCCCCGGCCCCACTTCCATTGGCGACCGGATTCTCGCGAACATGTCCGGAGGTCCCGTGGCGCCGCCGAGCGCACCCGCGGACATCGACCCCGTGCAGGCCAGGCCGGGCATCGATGTCGGCGATCCGATGGACGGCCTCGAGGTCCAGATGCGCGTGGCGGAACTCAAGGCCGAGACCGGCCTGGCGACGGCGGGCGTCCAGAAGACCACGCAGGCCGCGGATACCTTGCTGAAGTCGCAGTAGACATGCGCCTACCCCTGTCTTCGTCTTTCCGCGTGGCCGGGCGCTGGCTGATCGTGGCGCTCGTCGGCTTCGGGCTCTCGGGCTGTTACATGACCGAGCTTTACTCGCAGCTCGACGAGCAGGAAGGCAACGAGATGCTCGCGCTGTTGCTGCAGCACGACATCAGCAGCGAGAAACGAGCGGCCAAGGACAACATGGTCAGCCTCTTCGTCGACAGCGACAAGATACCGTTCGCCATGGAACTGCTGCGCAAGAACGGGTATCCCAAGGACAAGTTCTCCACGATCCGCGACCTGTTCAACGCTGACAAGCTGATCGCTACGCCCTACGAGGACCGCACCAGGTACATCTACGGACTGTCACAGGAACTCGCCGACACCCTGTCACGGGTCGATGGCGTGATGACGGCGCGGGTGCACCTCGTGATCCCGACCGAGGAAGACGAGTCGCCGGTGGCCTCGGCGGCGGTGTTCATCAAGCACAATCCGAACTACGACATGGAAGAGCACATACCGCAGATCAAGTCCATCGTTGCCAGCGGCATCGACAGCCTGGCCTACGAAGCGGTCAACGTCGCGCTGTTTCCGGCCGAGCCGGGCGACGTGGTTCGACTCGGTGACGAGCCGTTGCGCTCCATCCTGGCGGTCGAGATGGCGGCGAGTTCCGTTGGGGACTTCTACGTGCTCTTCGCGTCCTTTGCCGGGGTCCTGCTGCTCTCGTTGGTGGGCAACGTCTATCTGTTCTTCCGTGGGCGTCCGCGACTCCGGGCGCAGGAGGGATGACCGAGCGGCACCCGGCCGAGACGACCGGCGACCTGTCGGCAGTCCTCGCCTTCGCCTGGTCGCCGGCGGCCTACATGGATGCAAGCTGGTGGTGTGAGGACTGGCTGCCCCCCAGCCTGTTCGAGCGCCTGCGAGAGAACCCGCGCAGCCGCAGACACCTCTCGAACTTCCTCCTGCGCACACTGGGGCTGGGCGATGGCGGCGTGATCGGGCGCGACTCGCCGGAGGCGGACCTGGCGCTGGTCGAGGGCCGACGGCTCCAGCGGCTGGTCGTGCTCGCGGGCGTTACCCTGCTGTCGGGGCATATCGCGCGGGTCCTGCGCGGACCCGACCGGCGCAGGATCAAGGACGCGCTCGGCGACGCCGATTACGAGTTCGCCGTCAGGCGCGGTCGCCTGCTACTGCAGCAGGCCAAGGTCAAGGGGGGCGTCCCGGGGGTCGATCTGTCCGACTCCGAAGGGGTGGACGAGGCGTCGCGACGTTGCGGCGTCGCCTCCCTTGCGACGGCGCTGCAGGACGCGCCCGCCGCGGTCGTGCGCCGGGTCCAGCTCAAGCTGCCGCGCACGTTCGTCGAGCGCCACTGGGAGCCCTTGGGCCCGCGGTCGGCCGAGTTCCTGCGGCTCTTCCGGCTGCTCGACCGGCAGGTGCAGGAAGCATGACCCGCCTGTCCATCAGGAAGCTCGGCAAGACGCGCGTCGCGCCGTTGGGCAACCTCGTGAAGGGCGACG
>VXNE01000472.1 GCA_009840715.1 Gammaproteobacteria bacterium | reverse complement strand
TTGTTGATCGGGTAGTCGGTCTCCCGCCCGCGCACGTTCGGGTCGATGTGGTCCGGACCGGTGATGCGCTGCTCCCAGTCCACGAAGTTCGTCGGGTACTCCGATGGCTTCGTCCAGTCGCCCTGTTCCATGCAGACGATGTGCATGCGCGTCTCGGCGAGACTCCAGGCCACGGCCGCGCCGGAGGCGCCCGCGCCGATGATCAGGACGTCGACGGGGTCGTTGCTCGGACCGGGCATGGTACTCCTCCGTGATGGGCGGTGGCGCATCGAGCTTAGGGACGCCTTCAATACTGGTCAAATTGGCATTGACAAGAGGGACAGATTGGGCGGTATCGTCCGCAGTCATCGTCACAAGCCTTTGTGAGAAAAAGAGGCGGGTGATCCCCTTGCCACCCACAGTGGAGGAAACATCCATGCGGCACAGGGCAACATTTCCCTTTCTGGTGGCCGGACTCGGGATGGCGTACGCGTTCGCGGGGTACGCACAGCCGGCCGAGGAACCCGATCCAACACCCGAGGACACGGTCGAGGCCACCGCCACCGAAACCGCGGAAGACGTCGGCCCGGTGGAAGAGATCGTCGTCACCGGGTCCCGCATCCGCCGCGACGAGTTCAGCAGCGCCTCACCCATAACCGTCATCACCAGCGAGACCTCCGCCCTCGCGGGCCTGCTCAACACGGCGGACATCCTGCAGACGTCGACCGTCGCCGCGGGGCAGCAGATCGACAACTCGTTCTCGGGCTTCGTCACCGACGGCGGTCCGGGAGCGCGGTCCATCTCCCTGCGGGGTCTCGGCGCCCAGCGCACGCTGGTGCTCGTCAACGGGAAGCGGTGGGGGCCCTCCGGCGTGCGCGGCACCACCAACTCCGTCGACCTCACCGCGATACCGAGTTCCGTCGTAGGTCGCTACGAGATCCTGAAGGACGGGGCTTCCTCGATCTACGGCGCGGACGCCATCGCCGGCGTGGTCAACGTCATCACGCGCGAGCGCATCGAGGGGTTCCAGCTCAACCTGCAGGGGGCCGCTCCCCGGCGGGGCGCCCCGGAGGACGTGGGCGTCGACGCGACCTGGGGGACCGTCGGCGACACCTGGTCCTTCAACATCTCGGCGAACTACTCGAACACGCGCCAGATGACGGCCAACGACCGCGACTGGTCGCGCTGCCCGATGCGGCCGCGCCGCACGGACCAGGACGGCGACGGCAGGATCGACAACACGCACCCGGAGACCGGCGAGCCGCTGTGCTTCGGCTTTCTCTACGGGTTCGCGGTTTCCCCGTTCGGCTGGGTACGTTACGAACCAAGCCTGGGCAGGCCGAATCCGAACAACCCGTACTTCGATCCCGGCCTGGCCGGCTTCGGCATCCCCTATTTCACCCGGACCCCCGTCCACGGCAACGACCCGGTGAACGGCGAGCCGCTGTTCGACAACGAGGGCGCGTTCTACCGCGACGAGCGCGACCCGGGCGTGTACCAGGTCGTGCCGGACATCGAGTTGTACTCGGTGACCTCTTTCGCCGACCGGGATCTCGAGATCGCCGACCGCAGCGCGAACCTGTCCTACGAGTTCTACTACAACCGACGCACATTCGAGAGCTCCTTCGGCTACCGGCAGTTCTTCCCCGCCGTGCCGAGGACGAACCCGACCAACCCGTTCGGCGTGTACGGACCGCTGGCCGGCTTCGGCGGATTCACCGTCCTGCCGGTCCTGCCCACGTACGAGCTGGAGGACCCCTACTCGACGGTGGAAGTCGACCGCATCAACCTGTTCGTGGGCCTCAACGGAGACATCTCCGAGTCCTGGAGTTACGACGCCTACATCGGGTACAGCTGGTCCGAAGGCACCTACGGCGGCGAGCGTTTCCTGGCCGACCGCGTGGCGGCGTCGCTGAACGCGACGCTGGACGCGAACGGCAACCTGGTCTGCGCGGACAACTCCATTCCCGGCGGCGTGCCGGCGAACCTCTTCACCGAAGACGCCCTGCTCCGGGGGCGGCTGCCGGACAACGTCCGGGACTTCCTGGTCGCCGACACCGAGGGCGAGACCACCTACAAGAGCTACCAGTTCGCCGGTTACGTAACCGGCACGCTGTTCCAGATGCCCAACAACGAACCGGTCAGCGCCGTGTTCGGACTCGAGTA
The DNA here is from genome assembly GCA_009840715.1 of Gammaproteobacteria bacterium. Taxonomy (GTDB): domain Bacteria; phylum Pseudomonadota; class Gammaproteobacteria; order Pseudomonadales; family Azotimanducaceae; genus VXNE01. Next base: position 10,712 of record VXNE01000472.1, on the reverse strand, counting down.
CCGCAACGAGGACATCCACGACGTGCCCGACCCGCACGCGCAGCGCAACAACTACTGGGGGTTCACCTCGGCCGGGATCACCACCGGCGACGACACCGTCACGGAGCTCTTCACCGAGGTGGAGCTACCCCTCGTCAAGGGCGTACCGCTGGTCGAGGAGTTGATCGTGAACGCGTCCGGGCGGTGGACGGACTACGAGTCGTACGGGGACGACACGACCTACCGGCTCGCCGTGGACTACCAGGTCGGCGCCGAGGTGCGCCTGCGCGGCACCTGGGGTACGTCCTTCCGCGCGCCGGACCTCTACGAGCAGTTCCTCGCCAACCAGAGCGGATTCAATTCCGGGCTTGCGGACCCGTGCGTGAACTACGGGGAGCTGTACGAGCCCGGGGACGTGGTGTACGACAACTGCGCGGCCGAGGGACTGCCGCCGGACCTCGGGTCCGAGGGCGTCCCCAGCATCAGGAGCATCATCGGCGGCAACCCGGGTCTGCTGGCGGAGACCTCGGACTCCTGGACGGGCGGCGTGGTCTACCAACCCGGGGCGATCGGGCTGTCGGTCGCGGTGAGCTGGTTCGACATCGCGCTCCAGGACACCGTCTCCGACCCCTCGGTCGGGTACGTCCTCGGCACCTGCTACACCTCCGCCGGGCGCTCGAGCGCCTGGTGCGACCGGGTCGGAGCGCGCGACGAGATGGGTTTCCTGTCCGAAGTCGACGCGTCCCTCGTCAACATCGGCAAGCGCGTCAGCCGCGGGTTCGACATCGACTTCCTCTACGAGCGGGAGTTCCCGACCTTCGACCTGACGGTCGACGGCACGGTGACGCGCCTGAAGGAACACCGCGTGGAGCTCTTCGACGAGGTCTGGGACAACGTCGGGCACTGGGGGTACCCGGAATGGTCCGCCGAACTCGACCTGCGCATCGACTATCGCGACTGGACGGTCTTCTGGCGGACGAGCTTCCTCGGGGATACGGCGGAGGACCCGGTGTTCGACCCCGGTACGACGAACAGCGACCGGGTGGTCGTCACCAAGGACAAGTTCTATCACACGGTCTCGGCGCGCTGGAGCAACCCGGACTGGGTCGTCATCGGCACCGTGCAGAACGTGTTCGACAAGGACCCGCCAGGGGTCGGCGACGGTGTGCCGCGCAATGCGACCAGCCGGATATTCAACACGCTGCCCGGCGTCGGCTATCCGTTGTTCGGACGCGTGTTCGTGCTCCAGGTCGCGCGGCGGTTCTGACATGAAGCGCGCCTTCGCGACACGGGTCGAGGCGGCGCTCCTCTGCGTCGCCGTCGCGCTTCCGGCGGCGGCCGAGCGCATCCCCATGAGCGCCTGGATCCACGATCCGGTCATTGACAGCGTGGACGTGAGTCCCGACGGCAAGCGGCTGGTGGCGCTGACCCTTGCCGACGTCAACGCGCCACCCGACGTAACCGTCTGGGAGACCGCCGACCTTTCCGCGCAGCCGCTCCGGTTCCGGCCCCCGGACGTGAAGGCGCGGGCGGTGTTCTGGCTGAACGACGACCGGCTGCTGGTCGTCGGACGCCAGAAGTTCGACATCCGTGCCGGAGGGCGCCCGACCCGCTGGTTCCGGGAGAAGGCCTACCTCTACGAAGTGCCCGGCGACGGCAGGGGGACGGAGCTGTTCCGCAACCGGGACATCTTCGGCCTGCGGATCTTCAACCTGCTGCCGCAGCAGAAGGACAAGGTGCTGGTCGAAGTCACCAACCTCGAGTTCGCCGCGGACATTTACGAGGTCGACCTCGGCAGCTACAACTCGAAGCGCATCTACCGCAGCGCCACCAACCAGTCCATTTTCGGCGACGTCCAGGGCGCCGTGCGCGGCCGCCAGGAAATCGAAGGCACTGGCGACGACATCCACATTCGCTTCTCCTACCGCCACCCCGAGACCGACAAGTGGGAGGAGCACCACAACCTGTACGCCGCACACCGCGAAGGCATGGCTCCCGTCGGCTTCGACCCGGACGGCCGGCGCGTCTACATGCGCGACGACACGGGCCGCGACAAGGCGGTGATCCGCACCTACGACCTCATCACGCGCGAACTCGGCGAACCGCTATTCGGCGGTGGGGGCATAGATGCCATCGGCATCATGACCGCGACCAACCCGGAGGACTTCGGGCAGGTCGTCGGCTTCACCGGCTTCGCCGCCGGCATCGTCCGGGAGTACACGGAGCCCAAGCGCAAGTCGCTGCAGGAACGGCTCGCCGCCGCGCTGCCGGAAGGCATGGTCCACCAGTGGGTGTCGATGTCTGACGACCTGACCATCATCGTCGTGCGCTCGTCGGGGCCGCGCGAGGCGGGCCTGTATCAGTTGCTGGTCAACGGAAGCCAGCTCGTCCCCCTCGGCCGCAGCTTCCCGCACCTCCTGCCGGAGAAGCTCTCGGACATGACGTTCGTGACCTACGAGGCGCGCGACGGACTCGAGATCCCGGCGTTCCTGACCGTTCCGCGGGAAGGCAAGCGGCCCTTCCCAGCCGTCGTGCTGCCCCACGGCGGCCCCTGGGCCAGGGACTTCCTCGGCTGGGACCGCTGGGCCCAGTTCCTGGCCAACCGCGGCTACGTCGTGCTGCAGCCGCAGTACCGGGGATCCGAGGGCTTCGGCCAGGCCCTGTGGCGCGCCGGCGACCGCGAGTGGGGCCAGAAGATGCAGGACGACAAGGACGACGGCGCGCACTGGCTGGTGCGGGAAGGCATCGCGGCGGAGGAGCGGATCGCGATCTTCGGCTACTCCTACGGCGGCTACGCGGCCATGGCGGCAAGCGTCCGGCCGGACTCGCCCTACCAGTGCGCCATCGCCGGCGCCGGGCTGTCGGAGCTGCGGACCTTCGACAAGATCACGTTCCAGTCGCCGTTCAACCGCGAGTACCAGAACCCCACGATTGGCGGGCTGTCACCTCTCGACCATGTGAAGGAGGCGACGATCCCCATCTACATCTTCCACGGCGACCGCGACCAGCGCGTCCCCATCGAGCAGTCGCGCAAGTTCGCGAACGCCCTGAAGCGCGCCGGCAAGGACGTGAAGTACGAGGAGATCGTCGACCTCTGGCACAGCCTGCCGTGGTGGCCGCAGCACCACCTGGCGATGCTCTCGTCGCTGGAGGACTACCTCGCCAACGACTGCGGCCCGGGAGGGCTATAACGCCCCAGCCGATCAACCGGCGGTGTGCCGTTGGGCGAGGTCGGTTTCGATCCTCTCCACCTGATCGCGGTCCAGCCGATGGCGTAGACGGTCAAAGCCCGAGCGCCAGTGGCGACCCAACGATGCCTCGTAGTCGAGGTCGTCGGCACCCATCCTGCATGCATGATCCAGGCAGAAGGCCCAGTTGGCCCCCGACGCAGCTTGGCGGCCGTACCATGCGAGCGCCTTGAGGTCGACTCGTTCGTCGAGGGTGAGGCTGGCAATGAACTTGGTCAATTGGCGGTACGCTGGAGTCTCGAAGTAGGCGTCCTGGTCTTCCGGCGAGAGTGTCCGAGCGCCGCTGGGCCCTCGTTGCACGGTTTCGATGACCGAGTCCGCGGTCTTCCTGAAGGTGTCGTACGCGTCCATGGCCCGCTGAACCGTGTCGTCCTGGATGACGAGCGCGGTAGCGGCAGCGGTGATGCGCTGAGTGACTTCGGCCTCCCCGATGTTCCAGACGGCAACCGTCGGATGCGCCTCGCTGGCTCGCCGAGCCAGCCTCTCGTCCGCGGTGACCAAGGGTGCCGCCCACTCTTCGGCACAGGCGAGATAGACGCAGTCGTACACGGGGTGGTCGATTCGAACGGCCAACGCCGTTGCCTTGACGACAAGCTCGGTCGAAGGTTGCAATGCAACGGCGTCCGTCATCTTCGCCAACTCGTCAACGTAAGGCTGAGGCGATGGAATCTCCTTCCGACGGGCCTTTTTCCAGATGACGTTGGCGACCTCGGTCAGGACGAAGTCCGGCGCATGGAGGACAATGCGTGGGGCGAGGAGCTGCCTGGCCTCGTGCGAATGAGGCTCCGCGATGAGCCACTTGACGGCGATGCTTGCGTCGACAATGAGCCTCACCGATCTCGGTCTGCTCGGATCATGGCGACGCTATCTGTCTGAGGGATACCTTCGGTGAGCGACTGGAGCTCCTCCGTACGCTCCCGGAATTCTTGTAGTCGCGCCGACCGGAGCGCCTGTTGAGCGAGAACGTGGCGAATCTCGCCTTCCAACGAGCGATGGTTGGCCTTCGCCTGCGCCTTCAACGAGGCGATGACCTGGTCGTCAATGTTGCGGACAGTTACGCTGGCCATGGCCGTGCTCCCCCGGTGAAGGCATTATGATTGCATATTGCGAGCAGACAGGCCACGAGGTGGTCCTCGTTGGACAGTCACTTCATCCAGCTTCCCCCTTCGGCGCTGCGCCATGCCGTCGGGCGAGGTCGGTTTCGATCCTCTCCACCTGATCGCGGTCCAGCCGATAAAACAGGATGGCCGCCGCGCCCACCAGCGACAGGACGGCGGGCACCAGGCTGAACATCAGCCGGATGCCGAGCAGCGCCGTGTCCGTCTGCGGCTGGTTGGCGACAAACCCGAACAGGGAGAGGATGTAGCCGGCCAGCCCCGCTCCCACGGCCAGGCCCATCTTCGCCGCGAAGCCGCCGCCCGAGTAGATGAGCCCGGTCGTGCGCCTGCCGCTGCGCCACTCGCCGTAGTCGGCGCAGTCCGCGTTCATCGCGAACACCAGCGGCGCGATCGGCCCCGACACGACAGCCGCAACGCAGTTGACGGCCACCATCAGCCAGAACTGGTCGGGCGCGAGGAAGAAGAACAGGCCCGAGAGCGCCGCGCTCATGACCGTCAGGGCGATCATCAGGTCCCGCTTCTCGAAGCGCCGGGTGAGGGGGCCCGTCATCGCGACACCCAGGATCATCGCCAGCGTGCCCAGCGACATGAAGATCGCCGTCAGGTCGAAGATCCAGAACACGCGGGCGCCGTCGTCGCCGACGTAGTACTTGAAGTAGTAGAGCAGGCCGCCGTTGCGCACGGCCACCTGCATCAGCGAGAAGATCCCGGACACGAACAGCGCGACCCACGGCAGGTTGCGCACCAGCGCGCGCAGTTCGGCTTTCAGGTCCGACTCGATGGCGGGCGGCTGCACCCGCTCCTTCGTGCTCGCGAACGTCAGCCAGAAGAGGGCGATCGAGGCCACCGCGAACAGCATCATGGTCAGCCGGAAACCTTCCGCCTCGTCCCCGCCGCCGAGCGTGTTCTTGAGCGGCGTCACGAACGAGCCGATCAGCCAGGCCGCGCCGAACGCGCACACGAAACGGTAGGCAGAGACCTTCACCCGCTCGTCCGACGACGGCGAGATGACCCCCATCAGCGCCGAGTACGGGATGTTGATCGCCGTGTACGCCAGCATCATCAGGGAGTAGGTCACGTAGGCGTACACCAGCTTGCCGTCCGCCGACAGGTCCGGCCCGAGGAACATCGCGTAGCCGAGCAGCCCGTACGGCACGGCCATCAGCAGCAGGTAAGGCCGGTACTTGCCCCAGCGCGTGTCGGTGCGGTCCGCGATCACGCCCATGGCCGGGTCGCTCAGCGCGTCGATGGCCTTCGTGACGAGGAACATCGTGCCCACGGCGGCCGGGGCGAGGCCGAAGACGTCGGTGTAGTAGTAGAGGAGGAATACGTTGAAGGCCTGGAAGAAGAAGTTGGACGCCGCATCGCCCAGGCCGTAGCCCAGCTTCTCGGTGAACCGCAACGCGCGCGCGGGCCGGGCCGGCCCTCCGTTGCCGGGGGTCATGGCGTGCTCCCGTCGTCCTTATCGGGCGTGGCGCGTCAGCCCGCCCGGATGGGCCTTGCAGTAGTGGTCGATGAACCGCTGATGGGCGGGAAGCTGGCCGACGAGCTGTTCCACCGACCCGTGGATGCCCGTCAGGAAGCGTTCCAGTTCCTCGTCGCTCATCATGTTGACGATGGGGTGGTACTGCTCGGGCGTCAGCCCCTGCCCCAGCATCACCTGGATCCACGAGTTCTCGCCGAAGAGCTCCGTCGGCACCTTGAAGACCCGGCCCGCCTGCCGGAACAGTTCGATGCGGTGCCGGAGCGAGTCCGGGATCTCCATGTCCCGGCATTCGCGCCAGAAGGCCGTGTCCGTCCGGTTGGTCACGTGGTAGTGCAGGACGATGAAGTCGCGGACGTTGTCGATCTCGAACCGCATCTGGTTGTTGAACTCCGCGATGTCCGGTTCCCGGATGCCGTCGTACGGGAACATCTGCAGCAGGCGAATGATGCTGCGCTGGATGAGGTGGATGCTGGTCGACTCCAGGGGCTCGATGAAGCCCGAGGCCAGCCCCATGGCGACGCAGTTCCGGTTCCAGTGCTCCTGCCTCTGCCCCGCCCGGAACCGGATCACCCGCGGTTCCGTCAGGACCCGGCCCTGGACGCTGGCCAACAGGCGCGCGCGCGCCTCGTCGTCCGACCAGTGCCGGGAGCTGAACACCACGCCGTTGCCGACCCGGTGCTGCAGGGGTATCCGCCACTGCCAGCCGGCCTCCCGGGCAATGGAGCGCGTGTAGGGCTTCGGCGGTTCGACGGATTCGGTCTGCACGGCGATGGCGCTGTCGCACGGCAGCCAGTCGCCGAAGTCTTCGTACCCCACGTCGAGGGCCCGCTCGATGAGCAGGCCCCGGAAACCCGTGCAGTCGATGAACAGGTCGCCTTCGACGCGTTCCCCGGACTGCAGCCGCAGCGCGGTAACGAAGCCGCTCTCCGGGTCCTGCTCCACGGTCTCGATGCGGCCTTCCTGCCGCACGGCGCCGTGTTCCTCCGCCATGCGGCGCAGGAACCCCGCGTACAGCGACGCGTCGAGGTGGTAGGCGTAGTTGAGCCCTCCGTTCGGCAACACCGCGAAGCGGTCCTGGCGCGCGGCGGCCCACTCCTTGCAATACTCGCCGAACGGACGGCTGATACCCATCGTCCGGCCCTTGAGCCAGAAGTGCTGGAACCCGGCGGCCCAACTGTCCTTGCCCGTCCAGCCGAAGGAGTGGATGTAGTCCTCGCCGACGTCGCGCCAGCTCTCGAAGGAAATGCCGAGCTTGAACGTCCCCTGGACCGCGCGCACGAAGTCCTGCTCCTTGATCTTGAGCAGTTCGTGCAGCGTCAGCAGCGTGGGAATGGTCGCCTCGCCCACGCCGACCGTCCCGATCTCGTCCGACTCCACCAGCGTGATGTCGAGCGTCTTGCCGAGGAGCTTCGCGAGGGACGCAGCCGCCATCCAGCCAGCGGTGCCACCCCCCGCGATGACGACCCTGTGGATCTTCGTACGCTCCAAGTCCCGCCCCCTAACGATTCAGCCTGTTGCGCAGGTCGGCGCGGAGCCGCCTGGCCGTCGCCTCGTCCAGCGCGGCCAGGTAACCCTTGCCGGGCTCCGGGATGTGCGCGTGGACTTCCTCGTCCGCGTCGAACACGTAATGATCGAACAGTCCGCGCCACGCCTCGCGCTGCCGCTCCGGCAGGTCCCGCAGCGCGAGCATCGCGTGCAGCAGGGCGTCCGAGGGCGAGCCCAACGCCGCGGGCGACGTGCACCACCAGTAGTTGACGAGCAGGTTGAACGGCGCCGTCGCCTCCACGTGATGCCACCACATGCTCGGAATGAAGAGGGCGTCCCCCGGCGTGAGCCACGCCGTGCGCGCGTGCCTGGCCGCCTCGGCGAACTTCGGAAAGCGCTCAAGGTCCGGCTTCGCGAGGTCCACCATGCTGATCGCCTGGCCCGACGGCGTGCGGTCCACCGGGCCGACGTACAGGTTGGCGACCTGATCCGGCGGGAAGAGCGTGACGCGCCGTTCGCCGGCGATCACGCACGCCAGGTTGTCCGGGAAGTCGTAGTGTGCCGAGATGCGCGTCCGGTTGCCGAGCCAGAAGCTCGCCAGGGGGTCCGCCGCCGGGAGCCGCACGTCATTGTCGGCGCGGAAACCCGGCAGCCACTGGTCGACCGGCGTGGATCCTACGTAGATGGTCGCGAGTCCCGGCGCCCGTTCCGGTTCCGCCAGGCGCTCGAAGACCTGCGCGAGCGTCGCCTTGCCGCTGCGGAAGTTGAAGCCGCTGCAGTCGTCGTTGTAGAAGAAGCGGCCGTCGATGGCGGCGTCCCCGACGTAGACGGTAAGCGGAGCGTCCGAGAAGAACCGCGACAGGTAGCGCCCGGCCGGGTCCAGGCCACCGCTGCACGAACGCACCGCCGGCCAGTCGGCCACCAGTCCCTCGAGCCGTACGGGCTCGTCCGATGCGAACACGCGCGGCGGAACGACGCCGTCCGGACAGCGCGCCGACGCCACGGACGCGAGGTCAGTGCGCCAGGGCACCCGCGGGCTCCGCGTTCAGGGTCTGGTTCTTCAGATCCACCAGCCGTTGCACGTTGGCCATCGACGCGAGCGCCATGAACAGCGGCATCAGGTAGCCCTCCGCGTTCAGTTCGCCGAGCGTCGCTCCCGACAGGGCCTGCACCCGTTCCTCCGTGAGACAGTGATAGCCGATCAACTGGTTGCGCGAGCCGTCGCGCAGCACGATCTCGAGGGTCACCGCTTCGATGAGATCGTGTTCCACGAGGGCGCGGACGAATGTCCGGCTGTGCTCCAGGCCCAGGTAGATGGTCTCCAACAGGTCCGCCGCTTCCTCGAGGAACGGCGTCCGTCCGCCCAGGGGCTGAAACAGCGGTTCGCCGCGCTCGCGGCTCACGCGCGGATGCTCGACGTCCAGCGACAGCACCCGGGTGCGCGCCGGGCGGCCGGGCTCCTTCGAGTCCTGGAAGCCGATGAGAAACGGCTCGCGCCGCACCATCGCCGGAACGTAACCGGCCTGCCAGCCCTCGTCGCTGAGGAACAGGTTCTCGCCGTGCTGGAAACCGAACAGCGCCACCGGGATGTAGCCGCCCTGTCCGTCCTGCTGGAAGAGGATCGGGTAGAAGGCCTGCACGTTGCGGAACTCGAACGGGAACGTCTGCGCCTGCATCACGGCGTCGCCGTAGCGCGCGGACCGGTCCGTGATGATGCGGAGGTCCTGGTGCTCCACGTTGTTGACCAGCACGATGTCCGGCATCGCGTTCCTCTCTACGCGGCGCGCCGCGCGATGGCGCACAGGAGCTGCCGGTTGGTCGGCAGCAGCCGCGCCATCCGGTCCGCATTGGCGCGCACGTCGTGGAACACCTCGTCCGCGCGGCGTCGCCCGGTATCGTAGGGTGCCGTCCCCGCGTCGGTGTGGCGCGGGCGGAAGCCCATGCCGTACAGCACGTACTGGTAGCTCGCGGACGGGAACAACTCGTCCACCCGGGGCGCGTCGTCGTGCCAGGGCGGTTGCTGTTCCCACAGGGTGAGCTTCTCGCGCAGGCCCTCCGGACAGGAGTCCGCCGCGCGGTGATCGCGCCAGTAACGCCCGTCGCGCTTCCCGACCGCATAGTGCAGCTTGAGAAACTCGACGACCCGCTCCCAGTGGTAGCCCATTCTCGCGTTGAAGCGCCGCGCCACCACGTCCATGATCCGCCGGTCGCGCGGGAACTGCTGGCCGATGATGGCGGTCGCCTGCTCGACCAGCGCGAGCGCGGACGCCTCGAGCGGTTCCACGAACCCTGCCGACAGGCCGACCGCCACGCAGTTTCGCACCCACGGTTCCTTCCGATAGCCCGGTTCGAACGCGATCGTCCGGTACGGCAGGCCGTCGGCATCAATCTCCGGGGCGGTGCGCCGGACGTAGTCCTTGAGCGTCGCTCGCGCGTCGTCCTCGTCCAGGTGCGCGCTCGAGTGCACGTGACCGAGACCCCGGCGCGTGCCGAGCCCGATATCCCAGATCCATCCCGCCGAGGTCGCGGTCGCGCGGGTCGCCGACGCGATGGGATCCTCCGGACTCGCGTACGGCACCTGCACGACGATCGCGCGGTCGTTGAACAGCGTGTCCCTGCAGCAAGCGAGCCGTTGACCGTAGTGATCGCCGATCAGCAAGGCACGCTGCCCGGTGCAGTCAACGAAGAGATCCCCCGGGAGCCGCTCGCCGGTGTCGAGTTCGAGCGCTGCGATATCGCCGCCCGTGCGGGTGACGATACGGGCAACATTGGCCACGACGTGTCGCACGCCGAACCGCCGCACTGCCTGGCGCTGCAGCAGCGCCGCGAACTTGCCCGCGTCGAGGTGATATCCGTAGTTGACCGAGAAGGCGTAGTCCGGCGCGCCGACCTGCCGGGGCGCCCTGCCCGCCGCCATCGCCCGGGTCTGGGGCGTCACCAGTTCGGCGAAGGGCGTCCCGGGCCGTTCCGCGAGCCAGTAGCGTGCGGGGTTCAGCTCGGTGTATTCGACCGGCAGGCTGAAGGGGTGATAGTAGAGGTCGGCCCCGTCGTCACCGGACCAGCCGAGAAAGCACGTCCCCTGCTTGAAGCTGGCGTCGCAGGTCCGGAGGAACTCGTCTTCGGCCACGCCGATCCGCTGCAGCGTCGCGCGCATGGACGGCCAGGTGCCTTCCCCGACGCCGATCGTGGGCACGTCCGGCGACTCGACGAGCACCACCTCGCAGGCGCCCTGCCCGTCGGTCGGCAGTTCGGACGCGATGCGGTTCGCGGCGATCCACCCCGCCGTGCCGCCGCCGACGATCACGATTGTCCGGGTCGGCCGATTCATCGCGCTCCGCCGGTGTCGAGCGAATCCCGGCGATGATACAGAAACCGGACCGCGCCAAAGCGCGGCCC
>VXNE01000346.1:9880-12896 GCA_009840715.1 Gammaproteobacteria bacterium | reverse complement strand
TCAGGTAGTCCCCCGGCTCGGCGACGTCCCCCACGAGGCCCGCCCACACCCAGCCGCGGTCGAACAGCGCCCCCCGTTCGCGCTCGAGCCACGCCGCGTCGAGGTAGGACTGCCTGGGCAGAAGCTGCCGCGGCCGCTCGTATTCTCGTGTCATGTCCTTTCTCCCAATCCTTCCAGCAGGGTGCGCACCGCCAGCGTCGCGGCATCCGCCGCCGCGATGCGCCCGCGCGCCGTCTCGTTCCAGGCGGTCCAGACCAGTTGGTCGATCTGACCGACCACCCATGCCGAAGGAACGTCCGCGGCGACGTCCCCTTCCGCTTTCAAGTCCGCCACCAGAGCCGCGACCCAGTCGAGCTGTGCCCGGTAGCCGGCGACGGCCTCCTCGTCGACGACGGACTCGCGCTGGAGAAAGCTGTAGCGGTCCCCCAGCGGAATCACGGCCTCGAACATGCCGCGTAGCCGTTCCCGGGCGCTCGCCCCGGGGGTCACCAGGACGCCGACCACGGCGCGCATCTCGTCGAGGCAGGTGTGCGCCACTTCGGCGAGCAGGGCGTCCCGGCCCCGGAAATGCCGATGCAGGGTCGCCCGCCCCACGCCCGCGCGTTCGGCCACTTCGTGCAGCGGTGCGCCGGGGTTCACAGACCACAGCCGCATGGCGGCGTCGACGATCGCCCGCCGCGCGGTCGGTCGCAGCGCTTCGCTGCGCTCAGGCCTCACGTGCTCTCGCTCCCGGCTTCGGCTCGCCCAGCGCCGTGAGGTGTTCCAGGTGTTCGCCGCGGCTCAGCCGGTAGAAACGCAGGGCGGCCACGGAGGCCACGTACAGGAAGGTGAGCAGCGGCGCGTACCACCAACCCAGGCGCGCGGTCATTTCCCGGTCGAGCGTGGCGATCTCGCCTGCGGTGGGGAAGTCGATCACCGTCAGGACGAGGCCGCCCATCCAGACCCCCATCCCGCCGGCGACCTTGCCGACGAAGGACAGCGTCGCCATGACGAGGCCCTCCTCGCGCCGGCCGACCGCCACGGCGCGCGCATCGACGACGTCCGCCAGCATCGAGGCGCCGAGAGCACTGGTCATCACGGCCAGCACGACCTGGGCGACGCCGAGGACGACCAGCAGCGGGAACCGGAACGGGTGGTCCCCAGGCGGGAAAGCGCCGACCAGTTCGAGGAACACGGGCCCACAGACCACGAAGATGGCGAGCACGGAGAGCTGGATGAGCCGCGCCTTCTTGTCGCTGCCCTGGATGACGCGGGGGAGCAGTGCGATGGCGATCGGCGGGGCCAGGAGTTGTGCCGCGAGGATCGTCCGGATGCCGTCGCTGTCCAGGCCCCAGAACCACGGCTGCATGTACGCCCACAGGGCGCTGGAGGTGCCACCGGCGGCCGCACCCAGCATCGCGCTCGCCACCAGCACGAGGAGGTTGCGGTCCCGGAGCGTCGTCACGATCTCGGCAAGTGGGCGCGCCCGCGCCGGCCCGCGACGCGGCGGACGGGCGAGCGCCGGGATGTGGCGATGCGTCGCGGCCGCGGCGACCGCGTAGCAGACGCAGATGGCGATCGCCGCCACCAGGCCCGCATCCTCGTAGCCTTCCCGGCGCAGCACCCCCGCCCCGTCCGGGTACTCCGGCGTGTCGGCCAGCCACCAGGCGTACATCGCCACCGAGATCAACGTGCCGAAGAACCAGGCCGCCGACACGGAGTAGTTCATCAGCCGGGTGCGCTCGTCGTAGTCCGGCGCCAGTTCCGGCAGCAGCGCGTTGAAGGGCACCGAGTGCATCGTCAGCGATAGCCGCAGGCCGATCGTGAACGCCAGCAGCCACGCGAACGTGCCCGCCTCGGACAGCTCCGGGGGCACCCAGAGGCAGTAGTAGCAGACCGCGACCGGAACGACGGCGGCATACAGGAAGGGGTGGCGCCGCCCGAGCCGCGTGCGGACTCGGTCCGACCACCGCCCCACCAGCGGATCGGAGACCGCATCGAAGACGAGCGCCAGCAGCAGCGCGAAGCCCGCCAGCGACGGGTCGAGCCCGACCACCTGGCTGTAGTAGATCAGCAGGAAGTAGGCGATCCCGTTGCTCACCATGCCCCCGGCGGCACCGGAGGAGGCGAAAGCGAGACCGTTGGAAGAGAGACGCATCAGCATGTCACCAATCGAGACTAATGTGTCTCATCCGAATCTATTCTGTCAACCCCGCGTTCGTCATCACCACGCGCCGCGGCGGGGTGATACGATCCGGGCCCTTGGCCAAGGGGGAGGTTTGACCCGTGACCATACTGCGCGATGCACGAATGCGCATCCACCGATGGGCCTGTACCGCCCCGTGGCTGCTCGCCGCGGCGAGCCTGGCGAGCGTCGAGGCCGCGGCGCAGCAGAACGCAAGCGCGATCCTGCACGCCTGTGACGGCGGCGCCGAAATCGGCAAGGCGACGTTCCGGGAGCAGCCGTCCGACGAGGGCATCAAGCTCGTGGAGGTCGAGGTTCGGGTCGAGGGATCCACCATGACCGAAGGGCCACACGCAGTCCACATCCACGAGACGGCGGCCTGCGATCCCTGCGGGGCGGCACAGGGACATTTCGACCCCGGCCCGAACAGCAACACCAACCCCGACGGCAACCACCCCTTCCATTCCGGCGACCTGCTCAACCTGGTGGTCGACGCCTCCGGCAGCGGCGCCATGACGACCACCACTTCCCGGGTGACCATCTCGCCGGGACCGCTCTCCATCCTGGACGAGGACGGCAGCGCGCTCATCATCCACGTGGGCGCCGATACGTACTGCCCCGACGGGGTTGTGGCGGGTTGCGCCGGCGGCGCACGGGCCGCCTGCGGCATCATCGAGGTCGATTAGGCGTCACCGTGCACGACCGGTAGGGCTTTGCGTTACGTCCTCCTCCTCCTGTCGGCGGCGGCCCTGCTGGCCGGCGCCGCCGCCGCCCGCCCGGGGGCTTATACAAAAATGACGCGGCCCACGCACATAAGCGGGTGGGACGAGGGGGTGGCGCGGGAAATAGAAA
>VXNE01000346.1:0-9870 GCA_009840715.1 Gammaproteobacteria bacterium | reverse complement strand
TGTTGTGTGTTGTGCCGTTGCTGCTGGTTGTCTTTTTTTTTTTGGTTTGTGTGGGTGTCGGCGGCGGGGGGGGGGGGGTGGGCGGGCCGCCCCCCCCCGACGCCAGGGTGCTGCGCATCGGCAACGGCGGCGAACCCGAGACCCTCGACCCCCACCGCTACAACCTCCGCCTCGAGGAGACGATCCTCAACGACCTGTTCGTCGGGCTGACCACCTTCGACGCGCACGGCAACATCGTCCCGGGCGCGGCCGAGCGCTGGTCCGTCTCGGACGACGGGCTCACCTGGACCTTCGAACTGCGGGCGGAGGGCAAGTGGTCCGACGGGCACCCGGTCACGGCGCGGGACTTCGTCTACGCGTTCCGGCGCCTGCTCGACCCACGCACCGCCGCGAGCCTGGCGCACTTCATGTACCCGATCGCGAATGCGGCAGCCGTCAATGCCGGCGAACAGCCCCCGGAGGCGCTCGGCGTCCGGGCGCCGTCGGAGCGGACGGTGGTCGTGGACCTCGAACGGCCGTTCCCGTTCTTCGCCGAGCGGCTCATCTACCCGACCGGCTACCCGGTACCCGCCCACGCCATCGAGCGCCTGGGCGACCGCTGGGTGAAGCCCGGCAGGATGGTCTCGAACGGCGCCTTCGTCCTGGAGGACTGGCAGCCGCACGCACACATCGACCTGCGGCCCAATCCGCACTTCCACGACATCGACTCCGTGGCGCTTTCCGGCGTGCGCTACCTGCCCACCGCCGACTCCTACGCGGCGTTCAACCGCTACCGTGCCGGCGAGATCGACGCCATCGGCGACTTCCCTTCGGGAGAGATGGACTGGGTGCGGGAGCATCTCGCCGACCACCTGCGCCTGACGCCGCTCGTCTCGATCATGTATCTCGTCTTCAACGTGACCAAGCCTCCTTTCGACGACGCGCGGGTGCGCGAGGCGCTCGGCATCGCCATCGACCGGGAACTGCTGACGGGGCGCGTGATGCAGAGCGACGAGGTGCCGAGCCCGTCCCTGGTGCCGCCGATGGTGCCGGGATACACCAGCGCGGTGACGGTCGTCGAAACGCGCGGGCAGCGCCTCGAACGCGCCCGGCGGCTGCTCGCGGAAGCGGGCTACGGGTCGGACAACCCCCTCGACGTCACCCTGCGTTACATCAGCGGCGTCGAGTCCAAACGCGTGCAGGTCGCCATCTCGGCCATGTGGAAGGACATCGGGGTCGTGACCACCCTGCATCACACCGAACTCAAGAGCCACTTTGCGGACCTTCGCCAAGGGGACTTCGAGGTCGCGCAGGCTGGATGGTTCGGCGAGAACAACCCCGAGCATTACCTGAACCTGCTCGTGTCCGATACGGGTGACGTCAACTACGGACGGTTCGCGTCCGCGGCCTTCGACGCGCTGATGGACCGGGCGCACGCGCAAGCCGACCTGGGACGCCGCCTCGAGCTGTTGCGGGAAGCCGAGTCGGTCGGACTCGCGGAACACCCGGTCACGCCGCTCTATGCCGTAACGATCCGCGGCCTGGTGAACCCGCGCATCGGCGGCTGGCATGCCAATCCGCGGAACGTGCATGGAGCGCGGTACCTTTACTGGAAGTAGCGCGCGGTGACCCGCTACCTCGCCGGACGCCTGCTCGCCTCGCTCGTCACCCTCTGGGCGGTCGTCACGGTGGTGTTCTTCCTCCTCCGCGTGGCCCCTGGGGGTCCCTTCGACGGAGAACGTCGCCTCACTCCCGAAGTCGAAGCGAACCTGCGGGCCGCCTACCACCTCGACGAACCACTCCTGGACCAGTACGGGCGCTACCTCGGCATGCTGCTGCGCGGCGACCTCGGCCCCTCGTTCCGCAGCAAGGACTTCACGGTCGGGGAGCTCATCGCCGGCGGCCTGCCAGTGAGTCTCACCATCGGCGGTCTCGCTCTCGCCCTGGCGGCCGGCCTCGGCGTCGCGGCCGGCACGGGTGCAGCGCTCGCGCGCGACGGCCCCCGCGACCGCTGGCTCACCTTCGCCGCCACGGCGGGGCTGGCGTTTCCGCCGATCGTCGTCGCTCCGCTGCTGGTGCTGATCTTCGCGGTCGTCCTCGGCTGGCTTCCCGCAGGGGGTTTCACCACCCCGGCCCACGTCGTCTTGCCCGCGGTCGCGCTCGCCCTGCCGTACCTGGCGGCGTTCACCAGGCTGGCCCGTGGCAGCGTCGTGCAGACCCTCGCCTTGCCCCACGTGCGCACGGCAATCGCCAAGGGCCTGCCTACCCGTCGCGTCGTCGTGCGGCACGTGCTGCCGACAGCGCTCATCCCCGTCGTGTCCTTCCTGGGTCCCGCCGCAGCGGCGCTCCTGGCGGGCTCGATGGTGATCGAGGAAGTGTTCTCGCTGCCGGGCCTCGGACGCTACTTCGTGCAGGGGGCGCTGAACCGCGATTACACGCTGGTGATGGGTACGGTCGTGGTCTACGCGACGGCGATCCTGGCATTCAACCTGGCGGTCGATCTCCTCTACACGCGACTCGACCCGCGCATACGGCTGGGCCGCACTAGGCTAGGCGAATGAAGGAACTCCTTCGCGACGCCGTATTGGGCAGCGCCTGGACCCGCGCGTCCTTCGTGACGCTCTGCGCCGTGGTGGCTTTCGCGCTCCTGGTGCCCGCGGCGTCGCCCTGGGCGCTCGACGACGTCGACTGGAACGCCATCGACCAGGCCCCGACCGCCGCGCACTGGTTCGGCACCGACGGCGCCGGCCGCGACCTCCTGACGCGCACCTGGTCCGGCGGCCGCGTGTCCCTCTCGATCGCGCTCCTCGCGACCGCCGTCAGCGTCCTCATCGGCGTGCCGTACGGCGCGGTCGCGGGGTTGCTGGGGGGACGGGTGGACCAGGCGATGATGCGCGTCGTCGACGCGCTCTACGCCCTGCCGTTCGTGCTGTTCGTCATCCTGCTGGTGGTGGTGTTCGGCCGTAATCCGTACCTGCTCTTCGTAGCGCTCGGGGCAGTGTCGTGGCTCGACCTCGCGCGCATCGTGCGCGGCCAGACCCTCGCCGTGCGCCAGGAGGCCTACATCGACGCCGCCCGGGCGCTCGGCGCGGGGCGCGCCCGGATCGTGCTTCGCCACGTCCTCCCCAACGTGTCGGGCCCGGCGCTCGTCTACGCCACCCTCACGATTCCGGGCGTCATCCTCGCCGAGAGTTTCATCAGCTTCCTCGGCCTCGGCATCCAGGAGCCGGACGCGAGCTGGGGCGTGCTGATCTCCGACGGCGCGCGGGCGATGCAGACCTCGTGGTGGCAACTGGTCTTCCCGGCGGGCGTCCTCGCCGTGACCCTGCTCTCCTGCAACGTGCTCGGGGACCGCCTGCGCGACGCCCTGGACCGGCGAGACACCGTGGTTCCCAGGACCACGGTTGCAGGGGACGGCGCTCCTTCGGGATCATGAACGGTCCGGGGACCACCAGGGGGAACATACGGTGACCATCAGCGCCGGGGTCGGCATCGGCAACTTCACCTTCGACGACGCCCGCGGGTTCTGGCGCTGGGTGGACCTCTGCGACGCCGGCGGCGTCGACTCGATCTGGCAGTCCGACCGCATCATCGGGGCCGACGGCGGCCTCGAGTGCATGAGCGTCATGGCCGCCCTTGCCGGGCGTACGCGCCGCATCAAGTTCGGCATGAACGTTGCGAGCCTCGGGCTGCGCGACCCGGTCCTCACCGCCAAGCAGTGCGCGACGATCGACGTGCTCTCCGAGGGCCGCCTGCTGCCCGCATTCGGCATCGGCAGCTCCTTCTCCCGCGACTACGTCGCCACGGGCACCCCGACGAAGGGCCGCGGACGGCGCATGGACGAGGGGCTCGAGATCCTGACCGGCCTGTGGACCGGGGAGCCCGTCAGCTTCGAGGGTAGCTGCTACCGGCTGGACGAGGCGAGGATCTACCCCAAGCCGATACAGGATCCGCTGCCGCTCTGGGTGGGTGGCTCGGCGCCGCAGGCGATCGAGCGCACGGCGCGTTGGGGCACGGGCTGGCAGGCCGGCATCGATTCGGCCCACGAAGCCGCTCCCGTGATCGCGGCCATCAAGGCGCGCACGGGCGAACTCGGCCGCAGCATCGACGAGGACCACTACGGCGCCGGGTTCGGCTTTCGCTTCGGCTCGCCGGAGGAGCCCATCGTGGAACGCTATCACCGCTTCCTGACGCAGCGGCTCGGCCGCAAGCCGGAGGGCTATGCGGCCATCGGGGGCACGGCGGAGATCATGGCCTTGCTCAACCAGTTCCGAGAGGCCGGGGTCCACAAGTTCGTGCTGCGGCCGATCGCGTCCGGGACCGACGACATGCTCGCCCAGACGCGCCATCTGGTCGACAGCGTGCTACCCGAGGTCGCGGCGCTGAACCACTGACGCCGGAAGCGACGGACAGCGTCCTATAATCGCGGCCGGGAGGACCACGCATGGGCAAGGCAAGGACGGTACTCGTGACCGGTGGCGCGCGCGGCATCGGCCGCGGGATCGCGCAGAGCTTCCTGGAGGCAGGGCACGCGGTGATGATCGCCGACCTCGCCCTGACCCCCGACGGCGGCGGGTCGGACTGGACGTACGAACTCGCCTCGCACTCCGAGATGGCGCGCACGGTCGAAGAGCTGGCGCCCCTCGGCGACATCCGCGGGACCCCTCTCGACGTGACGGACGCAGCCTCTTGCGACGCGGCAGTCGCCGCGACCGTCGAGGCGTTCGGGGGCCTCGACGTGCTGGTCAACAACGCCGGCGTGGTCGATAGCGGAACCCTCGAGACGTTCTCCGAGGAGCGCTGGGACAAGATCTTCGACGTCAACGTGAAGGGCGTCTTCCTCATGACGCGCGCCGCCGCGGACAGCCTGCGCGCCTCCGACGATGCGGCCATCGTCAATACGGCCTCCATCGCCGGCAAGCGCGGCGCGCCCTCGATGGCGGCGTACTGCGGGTCCAAGTGGGCCGTCGTTGGCATCACCCAGTCCTTCGCCCTCGAACTCGCCGGCGACGGTATCCGCGTGAACGCCCTGTGCCCGGGCATGGTCGGCACGGCCATGTGGTCGGACCACCTGATGGCGAACCAGAGCAACGAGTCCTTCGAGCAGCGCATGCAGGACATCATTCCGCTCGGGCGGCCGCAGACGGTCGAGGACATGGGACAGGCGGCGGTGTTCCTCGCCACGGCGCCCAACGTCAGCGGCATCGCGCTAAACGTCGCCGGCGGCTTCGAGATGCGCTGACGCGCCCCCCCTTTTGCTCAAGGCTTAGCAGATGAGATACCTCAAGGACCCGCTTGCCCTGTTCCTGCTGCTCGGGGTGTTGATCTTCGCCGTGGACGAGTTGACCCCGGATACCGGGGACGACACCATCCTCGTCGGCGAGCTCGACATCGCCCGCCTCTCCGATCAGTGGAGCGCCCAGATGGGCCGTGTTCCGACCGAGACGGAACTCGCCGGACTGGTGGACGCCCACGTGCGCGAAGAGATGCTCGTGCGGGAGGCGGTGAAGATGGGCCTCGACAACAACGACGTCATCATCCGGCGCCGCCTGGCCCAGAAGCTCACGTTCCTGACCGAGGACCTGGCCCTCCTCGAGCGCGCGACGCCGGAGAGGCTCGTGGAGTTCTTCGAGTCGGACATGGAGCGCTACCGCGTCCCGGCCCGCTACACCTTCTCGCACATCTACTTCAGCCCGGATCGCCGCGCGACCGCGCGCGAGGACGCGGCGGCGGCGCTCGCCGAGGTAGACGACGACAACTGGCGCACCGTGGGCGATCCCTTCATGCTGCGCAGGACCTACGCGCATGTCACCATCGCCGACATCCGCAAGGACTTCGGCACGCCATTCTCCGAGGCCCTGCCGGCACTTGAGGGGGACGGCTGGCTCGGCCCGGTCGAGTCCGGCTACGGCTATCACCTGGTCCGGGTCGACCGGCACACCCCGAGCCGCCTGCCAACCTTCGAGGAGGTGAGCGGACGGGTGGCCACGGACTACGACACGCAGCGGCGCTCGGACGCCAACGACCGCTACTACGAGTCCCTGGCGGCCCGGTATAGCGTCGAGATCGAGATTCCCGGCGTCCCGGCCGACGGGGCGGAACTCGCGCCGGCACCGGCAGCGTCCGCGGACGCACAGGGGCAGGGCGAGTGAAGATCTACGCGGCCCTGATCGGCCTCCTCGTCGCGCTCTCGGGCTACGGCCACGAGGTCCGGCCAGCCTACCTCGGGATCTCGGAACGCGAGGCGAACACCTTCGACGTCCTCTGGAAGCAGCCCCTCCTGGGTTACCGGCGACTGCCCCTCGAACCGGACTTGCCGCCGCACTGCACGCTCGAACTGCAGCATGTCGGCGACGACGAGCGCGCCGCCCTGATCCAGCAGTGGACGGCCGACTGCGGCGCCGAAGGCCTCGTGGGCCACCGCGTCGGCATCGACGGATTGTCCCGCACGCTCACCGACGTACTCGTCAACGTGACCCTCACGGACGGGACGACCGTCCAGCGCCTGCTGCGTCCGGAGGACCCGTACTTCACAGTCGAGATCGACGAGGGCCCGCAGATATTCGGCTACCTGGTCCTCGGCATCGAACACCTCCTGCTCGGCATCGACCATATCCTGTTCGTGATCGGCCTGATGTTCTTCATCTCGAAGCCATCGACGCTCATCAAGACAGTCACCGGCTTCACCGTCGCTCACAGCATCACCCTTGCGCTCTCCGCGCTCGAGATCGTGCGGCTGTCCCAGGCGCCGGTCGAGGCCGTCATCGCGCTGTCCATCATGTTCCTCGCCGTGGAACGCCTGCGCGGCGCCACGGACACCATCACGGCCAGGCACACCTGGATCGTCGCCCTCGCGTTCGGCCTCCTCCACGGCTTCGGCTTCGCGGGCGCGCTGCTCGACATCGGCCTGCCCAAGGAAGGCGTACTGTGGGCGCTGTTCCTGTTCAACGTGGGCGTCGAGATCGGACAACTCATCGTCGTGGCGATCGCCCTCGCGTTGATTGCCGTCATCCGACGCTCGAAGGTGGAGCTGCCCCAGTGGGTCATCCGGGCGCCGCTCTGGGGGATGGGCACCGTAGCGTCCTACTGGCTGGTGTCGCGGGTGGCGCTGCTGTAGGGGCCGCCCGCGTGCCCCGTGCCCTTTGCGGGCACGGCCGTTCGAATGCCAACTCGCCGGGCGTGTGACCCACGAGCCACCGCCAGGCACGACCTTGCCGGGAACCGGCAATCGCCTTAGCTACCTGGATGTGCCTCCCCGCTGCATCTGACCTGTAAGCACTTGCTTCCTCCTCAACGCCTATCCGCCGCGTTGAAATCGTTCGAGCTCTTCAGCATCGAATCCCTGATCGTTGTCGATGAGCGGATCTCGCATAAAATCTTCCTCGGGCGCGCGTTTGGACATTCTGTTTACCAGCAATCGACAGATTTTGTCCGACAGGCTCTTCTTCCGAGACGATTTACCTGCGATCAGCACCTGGAGTCTGGCTGATCGCTCACGCATCGTTGTGCGATGATCAATTGCACTCATTTCGCAAGCACCGCGTCTGCGTCGGCTTCAACCTTCCTCTCGAGCGGTGCGGCTTTCAGAATTCGGCACGCAACGCCCTTCAGATGCGGAATACCCTGTTCCCGATCAAGATAGTCGTCGTCATCTCGGCAAACCTGCGCATCGGCGTACCTCAAAGCACCTGACAGATGGCCGGCCCCTTGCCTGGTTTCCGGTTTCCACCAGCCGTGCGGAATCCTGACTAAACCATCAGGCATGGCCTCCTTAATCTCTACCTGCATCGAGATAGCCGCGAGTTCGTTCTCAACTTCAACCCATTCGCCGTCCCCAAGATCGTATTTCTCTGCCGTGCCCGGGCTAATGAATGCGACCGGTTCAGGGTGGCGCTTACGCATCTCTTCGATGTGGCGATGGCCCGTCTGAAAAAAACCGTCTTCGCGCACCCCAGTGAACAGCTTTAGCGGGTAATCTGGATCGACTGGCGGATCCTCGCGGAAGTACGGCAGCGGGTCGAAGCCAAGCCTTTTGAGTGATTCCGACCATAGCTCAACCTTACCGGTGGGCGTGGCAAAACCCGTCTTTCGATACTTGCGATACTCCGGTGGATCGAAGCGGACATCGGTGGACTCCGACAGCTCCTCCCAAGTCACGCCCAGCTTCTGCAAGCGATAATCATAGAAGTCTTCCAACGTATCCCAGGGTACCAGTTCCGGGCGATCCAAAGCGCCTGCAATGCCTTTCCAGAAATCAAAGGTCGAGCGACACTCCCCAGGGGGTTCCATCGACTTCTGGGAAAAGCGCATAACCGCTCCCCAGCCGCACATGTCCATCAGCATGGGTCGTTCCAACCAACTGTCAGCCGGCAACACATAGTCCGCAAGTTGTGCCGACGGTGTCATGAACTGCTCATGCGCGACGACAAGCTCCTGGTTCATCACTGCCTTGATGATGAGACGCATATTTCCGTAACTCATTATCGGGTTATTGCCGATGAAGAAGAAGGCTTTGACCGGATAGGGCCCCTCACCCGCCATCGCGCGAAACAGAGACGATGGTGGTGTCATCGCGCAGCCCGTCACGATATTTGCGTATTCTTGGCCATGGATTCTTTTCGTCGGTTCCCGGAAGCAGTCCTGACCGCGGTAAGTAAAGAGTAGGTGGTCATCTGATCCGAGCTGTTTTGCCTTCTGCTCCTCTGAAATGACGTGGTGCATCTCTATTTGCGTTTCGTTGATCAGGTCTTTGGGGAAGCCCTGCAACGTCTCGCCCCCAGGCACATCCAGGTACCCGCAGATCGCCCTCAAAATGCACTGCAAGCGAATCGCAGACGTTGAGTTGCGCTGCATGTCCGTTATAGGGGTCCACGGGATGACGGCCGGTCCAGTGGTTGCGTACATGCGCGCCGCCTCGGCGATCATCTCCGCATCACAGCCCGTCAGCCTGGCGACACGCTCCAGCGGGAATTCGTCCACACGTTGTTTTAGTTCTTCAAACCCGACGGTCCAATTGGCGACGAAGTCCTTGTCGTACAACGCTTCATCGATGATGACTTTCAGCCACCCAAACAGCAGCGCCGCATCGCTACCCACTTTAATGGGCAACCAGATATCTGCGCGTTCGGCACTTGAACTGCGACGCGGATCAGCCACGATCAGTTTCGCTCCGCGCGCCTGTGCTTGCCTGAGCAGATTGTACATCGCGGTCCAGCTGTGCCTGCGCGGGTTGTGGCCCAGCAGCACAATACACTTGCTGTTGGCGACGTCTCCGTTAACAAACCAGCCATACGTGAAGCGATTAACCGCGGCGGTGTTGCCGGCACACAAAGCAACGCCACTCGTCCAGTTAGGGGTCCCTACATGGTTCATGATGCGCCGCCCGAGCCCGTGATCGGGAGCATTCCACATACTCGACGACACCGCCCAGGCTTCCGGGCCATGGTTCGCAACGATTGATTTCAGGCGCGCGCCAATATCAGCAAGCGCTTCCTCCCAGGTAACCTGCTCCCATTCACCGGATCCCCGTTCGCCCACCCGTTTCAGGGGCTGCATGAGCCGGTTGGGATTAGCAAGCCCCTTCGGCGCCATAATGCCCTTCATACAAATGTTGTCTCGGAAAATCGGATTATCCGAAGAGCGCACGCGCACAACACGCCCTTGCTTGGATTCCGTAACGACATTGCAGTACATGTCACAGCTTGCGCACATTGCACGTTTGGTTGTAACGCCAGGCCGTGGTGTACGTTTCTGGAACTTCGCATCTGCCGCGCTTTGCGGATCATAGGGTACGGGGGCCGCCATGGAGTTCTCCTCTATCAGATTTCGCTACCAATGCACTACACGAATAATGAAACCAGCTCAGGGTCTGATCGTCGACGATGCCGTACC
>VXNE01000562.1 GCA_009840715.1 Gammaproteobacteria bacterium | reverse complement strand
AGCAACGGCAACACGTTCTAGACGAACGTCTACAACCCCCACACCACGAGAAAGCTGAGCAGCAGGGCGAGCGGGATGTTGCGCCCCGGGTTGCGGATTTCCTCGCCCACGACGACCACCGTCAGGAAGCCCCCGTAGGAGAAGAACGCCGGCACGGCCGCGCTCATGACCGAGCCGATACCGTTCGGCACCATCGGTGTCAGGTTCGCCGGTTCGATGTAGAAGAGGCCGCCAACGCCGAACACAAGCAGGGAACTCACGAAGATCGAGACCATGACCATCTGCGTGCGCACGCTGGTCCTGAGACCGAGGAGATTCAACGCCAGCAGCACCACCATGATGCCGATCGCGATCGCCAGCCGGTCCCACCCCGGCACGAAGAAGCGCAGGTAGTCCGCAAAGCCGAAGGCAAGGACGGGCATGCCCACGGCGAGCCCGATCATCGCCGCCCAGACCCCGAGGAACCCGAGGAGGGGGTGCAGCACGATGCTGGTGAACACGTAGTCGCCGGCGCTGACCGGCAGGATCGTCCCGACCTGGGCCGCGATCAGGCAGTTGACGATGGCCAGGCCACCCGCAATGAAGTACGCGAAGACGACGCCCGGGCCGGCTTCGGCAGCCAGTTGTCCCGGGAGGATGAAGATCGACGCGCCGATGATCAGCCCGACGAGCAGGAACACTGCCCCGCCGAGGCCGACCTTGCGCTCGAGGCGCGCGTCAGCCATGCCCGACGTTCAGGACGCTGCGGGTCTCGCGATCAGGCCGCCGCCGAGAGCGACAGCACCGCCGGCATGCCCTGCCCGCACAACTCCCAGTCGGCGCCGTCGCTGACGCGCCAGACTTCGCCGGTGTCCGTACCGACGAGCACCCCACCGGGCACCTCCGGGTCCACCGTCAGCCCGTGGAAGTTGGCCGCGCTCGGCGAATGGTCCGCGTCGCAGAGCGAGCGCCAGGACTCGCCCCCGTCCTCCGAACGGAGCAGCATCGCCTGCGCACCGTTCTGATCGCGGTAGCTGGAGAACGCCGTGGGGGCACTCGCCACGGTGAGTCCGTGCGGCGCGCGGTGATCGATGCACATCGGCCGCGAGTACCGGGGCGTGATGCCCTTCCAGGCGTAGGTCCAGGTGCCGCCGCCGTCGTCCGAGCGAAACACGCCGGCATTGCCTTCGACCATCTCCGCCACGCCGTCGAGGCGGCCGTAGCCGGTGGACGCGTACAGCGTCTCCGCGTCCGTGGGGTGGGCAAACATCATGTGCAGGTCCGGGTTGTCGCCGGGCAGCGCCATGGACCAGGTTTCACCCGCGTCCTCGGACATCGCGATGCCGCCCACTTCCACACCGGCCCAGATGCGCGGACCCGAAACAACCAGCGCCCGGGCCCGGGCCTTGATCGGCGGATCCAGAGGAATGCACCAGCCGCCCGCATCGGCCAGCTCCGCCAGCCCGGCAAGCTCCGTCCAGGTGTCGCCGCGGTCCTCGCTCCGGAAGAGCCCCGTCGGCGCGGTCCCCGCATACAGCGTGCCCTCACCGTCGTCGCGGACCTGCCAGACCTCCCTGCCTTCGAGACCCGACGCGCGCCACGTGCGCCCGCAGTCGTCGGACGCGAACAGCCCGTCACCCGTACCCGCGAAACAACGGCCACCGATACCCACCAGCTCGCGGACACCGCGGCTCTCGAGCACGTGCTCCGCCCCGGCGTCGCCGAGCACGAACACCCCCTTGCTGGTTCCAGCGCAGATGTCCATCGCGTTCCCCCGGTCTTCGAGCCTAGGGCGCAGTGTAGCAACGCGGGGGCCGCTTCCCTTCACACGCACCATTTATCATTGAAATATGAACTCAAACCGATCATATTTCAATGATGGACATCGTCAGAGCCGAGTCTCTCTCCCAGCTGCGTCTGCTGTTGGCGGAATTCCCGGTGGTCACGCTACTGGGTGCCCGGCAGGTCGGCAAGACCACATTGGCGCGGCAACTCGCGGCGGAACGGTCCGATACGACGTGGTTCGACCTCGAGGATCCCGCGACCGCCGCCCTGCTCGACGAACCGGGACTGGCCCTGCGACCCCTGAAAGGCCTGGTGGTGCTCGACGAGATCCAGCGCGTGCCGGAGATCTTCCCGCTGTTGCGCGTGCTGGCGGACCGCCCGGGCACACCTGCCCGTTTTCTCGTGCTCGGCAGCGCATCCCCCGAACTGCTGCGGCAAACCTCCGAGACCCTGGCCGGCCGGGTCGCCTTCCACCACCTCGACGGTTTTGACATCACGGAGGTGGACGACCTGGACCGCCTTTGGCTGCGCGGTGGCCTGCCACGCTCCTACCTCGCCACCTCGGAGCCCGCGAGCGCACGCTGGCGGCAGAGCTTCGTCGAGACATTCCTGTCCCGTGACGTGGCGGACGTAACGGGTTCCATGGCACCCACGACCATGCGTCGATTCTGGACGATGCTCGCCCACTGGCACGGCCAGACATGGAACGGCGCCGAGTTCGGGCGTGCTTTCGGCGTATCCCATACAACAGTGCGGCGCCACCTCGATCTGCTGACCTCGCTCTTTGTCGTGCGGCAACTGCAACCGTGGTTCGAGAACATCACCAAGCGCCAGGTGCGCGCACCGAAGGTGTACGTTGCCGACACCGGCATTCTCCACGCCCTGCTGGGTCTCAAGTCTCGCGACGATGTCCTCTCGCATCCCAAGGTCGGCGCGTCCTGGGAGGGCTTCGCAATCGCCCAGATCATCACCCGCCTGGCGGCGCGTTCCGAACAGTGCTTCCATTGGTCGACGCACAGCGGCGCCGAGCTGGATCTGCTCGTCATCTCGGGCACGAAGCGCCATGGATTCGAGATCAAGCGCACGGAAGCCCCCCGCCTCACGCGTTCCATGCGCTCATCCTTCGACACACTGCACCTCGACCATCTGGACGTGATCCATGCCGGCACGAGGCGCTATGCCCTGGCCTCCGGCATCCGCGCCCTCCCGGCGGCCGAGATGGAACAAGAGCTGGTTCCACTGGCATAGCGGACTCGTCAACCGGGTGTAGCGTGTCGCGTTGGACGGCGACTTCGATTTCGCGCCCCTCGCTCCGTCACCCATCGGCAAATCCTTGGCGCTGTGCGATAGGCCTTACGATAGGACGACCCCACTCCGACAACCCGTGCCCACGAAATGACCAACCGGATCTATCCCGCATCCTTGAGAACATCGCCGCCTGTGACCATCCGGACAAGCTCAGGAGGTACATGAAGAACGCCCGTGTACGCGGCGCGGACGATGTCTACGATGCGGCCTTCCACAGGCTCATCGCCGTTCAGCCATCCGCCCAGCTCGGTACGGTGGCCCATGACGTCTGGCGAACGATCCACGCCTTCGAGGAGTTACTCCGAGAGGAAAGGGGGAAGACCGTCAGACTCTCGCGAACCCGGCAGGCGATTCAGCGCAAAGGCGAGGTAAGGACCGTGACGGACCTGACAGGACGCCGATGTGGACCTCGGCAGAGTCCAAGCCTATTGGCGCGACCTGCACGCCTCGCCGGTTTAGCCGCGCAGCCACAGCTACTGAGTTGGTGCGACCGGACTCAGCCCCAGGTCAGCGCACCGTGCTGTGCCCGAACGCCTCGGTCTCCACCCCCATCGCCCGCAGCAGCGTCACGAACAGGTTGGACAGCGGCAGGTCCTCCTCCCCTTCGTGCACGAGGTGGCCGTCGCGGCGGCGGCCACGCCTTCCCTGCCCTTGAACAGCGTCAACGTCTCTCAGCCGCGCCGAAGGCCAGAGCGCCCGCAGGTGACCTGACTTCGTAGAATCTTGACTGCGTATCTACTCGGGATACACTGATGGCGTCGCGGTCGGTTCGAGCGAGTCGTGCGAGTAGAAACGGAGATCAAGAAGTGGGGCAACAGCCTCGCGTTGCGCGTTACCGGCGCGATGGCGGAGTTACCGCACCTGGAAGCGGGTACGCGGGTTACGGTCGATGTCAGCAGCGAGGGTCTGGTGGTCAGGCCGGCCGTCGGCACGGTGGGCACCTTCCGCTTCCCATATGACGAAACGGCGTTGCTGGAAGGGATCACGCCCGACCGTGCGCACGCCGACGAGATAGCGAGTCCCACGGACGACGAACTCGGCATCTGAATGACGCAGGAGGCGTACATCCCCGCACGCAGGGAGGTGGTCTGGCTCGACTTCGAACCCGCCAAGGGCAGGGAAATCGGCAAGTACCGGCCCGCGCTGGTGTTGAGCAGTCAGGAATACAACCGGCGCACCGGCCTGCTCATCTGCTGCCCGATCAGTACCAGCATTCGGGGCGCTCCGACGGAAGTTCCGATCGCGAATCTGGAACAACCGTCCGTTGTCGCCGCCAACCTCGTGCAGACCTTGTCCTGGCGGGAGCGCAAGGCAAAGAGGATCGTGACGGCGACACCCGAGGAGTTTCGTGAAACTCTGGGCCGGCTTCTTCCGCTCCTGGGGGCCCTGGACGTGCTGAGCGGCTGACCCGCCGTGCCAAGGCCGCCTCCCGTGGCCCGCTCTCTTCGCCCGTGTCCACGAAGCGCCGGCCGCCGAAACGCTATCATCGAACCAACTCCCCGGTTCCCGACCCTTCACCAGTGATCAACAGACTCCTTGTCGCCAATCGCGGCGAAATCGCCATCCGCATCATCCGCACGGCTTCGGACCTCGGCATCGACACGGTCGCCGTGTTCGCCGAGGACGATGCGCAGTCGCTGCACACCCGGCACGCCGACGAGGCGGTGAGCCTCGGAGCCGTGGGCGTACCCGCGTACCTGGACGGTGCCCGCCTGATCGAACTCGCGCAGGAGACGGGCTGCCAGGCGATCCACCCCGGCTACGGATTCCTGAGCGAGTCGCCCGAGTTCTCCGCCGCCTGCGACGACGCGGGCGTCGTGTTCGTCGGGCCTGACGCCGACATGCTCGAACGCTTCGGGGACAAGGCGATGGCGCGGAGCCTCGCGGAGGAGTGCGGCGTGCCGGTCCCCGCTGGAAGCAGTCGTGCCGTGTCCGTAGACGAGGCGGGCGCCTTCTTCGACACGCTCGGGTCTTCGGAAGCGGTGATGCTCAAGGCGGTCTCCGGCGGCGGTGGCCGCGGCATGCGCCCCGTCACGACGCGATCCGACCTCGAGGAGGCGTTCGCCCGCGCCGCCTCCGAGGCGCAGAAGGCCTTCGGCTCCGGCGATTTGTACGTCGAGGAACTGGTGCAGCGCGCGCGCCATGTCGAGGTGCAGGTCGTGGGTGACGGGACGGGCGCCGTGGCGCACCTGTGGGACCGCGAGTGCAGCCTGCAGCGCCAGCGCCAGAAGCTCATCGAAGTCGCGCCGGCGTTCGGACTGCGCGAGGAAATGCGCGGCGAGATGCTGGACGCCGCGGTGCGGATCGCTTCGGCGGTGCGTTACCGGGGCGTCGGCACGATCGAGTTCCTGGTCGATGCCGAGCGCTTCCTGTTCATGGAAGCCAATGCGCGCCTGCAGGTCGAACACACGGTCACCGAGGAGGTGACGGGCTTCGACCTGGTCGCCCTGCAGCTCGGGATCGCGGCGGGGGCGACGCTGTCCGAACTCGGGATGGGCGAGTCGGGGACCGCGCTGCCCCGAGGCGTGGCCCTGCAGGCCCGCGTCAATCTCGAGACCATGCATCCCGACGGCACGTCGCGTCCGTCCGGGGGGCTGATCACCGCCTACGAGCCGCCGTCGGGTCCGGGCATTCGTGTCGACGGGTGCGGCTATACGGGCTACACGACGAGCCAGTTCTACGACTCGCTCCTCGCGAAGCTCGTCGTCCACGCCGACGATCTCGAGAGCACCGTCCGCAAGACCCGGCGGGCGCTCTCGGAGTTCCGCATCGAGGGAGTGCGGAGCAACACCGCGTTCCTGCAGGCGCTGCTGCAGCAGGCCGACCTGCCCGCCGCGGACATTCACACCCGGTACGTCGAGGACAACATGGGAGCGCTCCTCGAAGGCTCCCGGGACCGCGTCCGGTACTTCACTTCCGAGCGCGAGGTGGAGCACGCCGGAACCAAGGTGGACCCGGACGACCCGCTCGCCGTCCTGAACGTGCAGCCGGCCGCCCGGCCCTCTGCACCGGTGGCGGCCCCACCTCCTTTCCTGCAGGGTCCGGAAGGACCCCTCGGCGTGGCGGCGCCGATCCAGGGCATGGTGGTGGAACTCCGCGTCGAGGTCGGCGACACCGTGCAGAAGGGGCAGCCGGTCGCGGTACTCGAGGCGCTCAAGATGGAGCACGTGATCGCGACCGACGAAGCGGGCGTGGTACGCGAGGTCGCGCTCGAGGTGGGCGACACGATCTTCGAAGGCACGCCGATCGTCTTCGTCGAACCCGCGGAAATCGAGGGCGAGTACAGCAGCGGAGAAGAGATCGATCTCGACGCCATCCGCCCCGACGTCGCCGAAGTCGAGCACTTCCGCAGCCTCGCGATGGACGACGCGCGGGTCGCGGCGACGCAGAAACGCCACGACCAGGGCAAGCGCACGCCCCGGGAGAACATCGAGGACCTCTGCGACGACGGTTCCTTCCTCGAGTACGGCGCGCTGGTGACGGCCACGCGCTACCGAGACGACACGCCTGAACAGCTCGCGGAACGGATCACCAGGACCGCGGCGGATGCCATGGTGATGGGCGTCGGCAGGGTCAACGGCGATCTCGTCGGGCGCGAGAACGCGCGCTGCGTGGCGATGTCCTATGACTACTCCGTCCTCGCGGGCACCCAGGGCGGAAAGAACCACCAGAAACAGGACCGCATGTTCGGCGTTGCGAGGCAGTACCGGCTGCCGGTCGTGCTCTACACCGAGGGCGGCGGCGGCCGCACGCATGGTGGAATCCGCAGCGGCGGCAACCGCTCGGTCGGTTCGGTCGGCGGGCTGCAGACGCGCACCTGGCGCGAACTCGGCAAGCTGTCCGGTCTCGTGCCGATCGTCGGGGTCAACTCCGGGTACTGCTTCGCGGGTAACGTCGTGCTGCTCGGGGCATGCGACGTGATCATCGCCACGGAGGACTCGAGCCTCGGCGTGGGGGGGCCGGCCGTCATCGAGGGCGGCGGACTCGGCGTCTACGCACCGGGCGAAGTGGGCCCGGTCAGCGTCCAGGAGCCCAACGGTGTCATAGACATCGTCGTGGAAGACGAGGCCGCAGCCACCGCCGCCGCCAGGCACTACCTGTCGTTCTTCCAGGGCCGCGCCGGCGCCTGGGAGGAGCATGACCAGCGCATCCTGCGCCACATCGTTCCCGAGAACCGGCGGGCCGTCTACGACCTGCGCAAGGTGGTCGCAACCCTCGCCGACGTCGGCTCGATGCTGGAGCTGCGGCCGAAGTTCGGGCTCGCCATGCTGACGGCCTTCATCCGTATCGAGGGACGCCCCGTGGGCGTCATCGCGAACAACTCCAACTCGCCCACCGGCGGCGCCATCGACGCCGACGCCGCCGACAAGGCATCGCGTTTCATGCAGCTCTGCGACGCGTTCGACATCCCGATCCTCTCGCTCATCGACTGTCCCGGCAACATGGTCGGCCCCGAGGCGGAGAAGGCGGCCCTGATCCGTCACTGCGGCCGCATGTACGTCGCCGGCGCCAACCTCACCGTGCCGTACTTCGTCGTGGTGTTGCGCAAGGCCTACGGACTCGGCGCCCTCGCGATGGCGACGGGCAGCTTCGACGAGACCTTCTTCGCGGTCTCCTGGCCCACCGGCGAGTTCGCCGGCATGGGTCTCGAAGGCTCGGTGAAGCTCGGCCGCCGCCGGGAGCTCGAAGCGATCACGGACATCCCCAAGCGCAAGGCGCGCTACGAGGAACTGGTCGCGGAAGCCTATGCCTGGTCGCGGGCGCTCAACGCCGGGACGGTGTTCGAGGTGGACGACGTCATCGACCCCGCCACAACCCGGCGGTGGCTCGTCACCGGGCTCGACTCAGCGCCGCCGGTGATCCCCCGCGAAGGCAAGAAGCACGGCTGGGTGGACACCTGGTAGGGGTCCCGCCGAGCCCCTTGCCAAGCCGGCGGCGCCTCGCTGGAATCGAGAGCGCCAAGCGCGCATCATTTGAGTGGGGTCCCCTATCGAGAGGAATGCATGAACGCCATGCACTGCCGTTCCGTTCGCTACGCGCTGGTCGTCCCGGCGCTGACACTGCTGCTATCGACCTCCGTGGCTCGCGCCGAATCGGCCGAGGAGGACGACGCGAGGATCCTCGAGGAGGTGATCGTCACCGCCACCTACCGCGAGACCAACCTGATGGACACGCCGCAGGCGATCAGCGCCGTCACCGACAGCCTGGTCCAGGACCTCGGCGCCCAGACCATGGACGACATCTTCACCATGGTGCCGGGCCTCGACATGCAGGGCGGCCTGGAAGGAGAGAACCGCTATACGATTCGCGGGATCACCTCGCAGACCGGCGACGTCGGCTACTTCCTGACGGGCGCGGTCGTCGGCGTGTATCTCGACGGCACGCCCGTCACCGCCGCCCTCGGCCCCGACGCGCAGGTGAGCGGCACGCTGTTCGACATCGACCGCGTCGAGGTGCTCAAGGGACCGCAGGGGACGCTGTTCGGCGAGGGCTCCATGGCCGGCACGATCCGCTACCTCTACAAGCAGCCCGACCCCACGGAGTTCGACGCCGCCGTCAACGTCGGCTACGGCGAGATGGCCGAGTCCGACGACAACTCCTATCGCGTCGATGCGATGGTCAACATCCCGTTCGGCGACGGCTTCGCGTTGCGCCTGACCGGTTGGGACGCGGAGACGGCGGGCTTTATCGAGGATGTCGACCCCGCCGGCGGGATACTGGCCCAGGACTGGAACACCGCCGCACGCACCGGCGTCCGGGCGGCGTTGCGTTACGAAGCCGAGAAGTTCGCCGTCATGGGCACCGTCTACAGCAGCGAGCAGGAGACGGCCGGGAGCGTCCGGACGCGGCGCGCCTTCGAGACCTCCGCCCCCAGCATACCCGGGTACCCGCCCCAATCCGCGGACGAGGTAGACATCTACAGCCTCGTCGTGGAGATCGACTTCTCCTGGGCGAACTTCGAGTCGATGACATCGTTCACGGACCGCGGCATCACTTCGACCACCCTGGCCGGATACCAGGGGCTCTGGCTACTGGATTTCGTGTACGGAGGCTCGACCCTCGCGGCCGAGCACCCCGGGTGTAGTCCGGAAATCTCTCGGGGGTTCTGTCCCGGCTTCCCCGGGTTCTTCAACCTCGCCCGCCCCGTGGTGACGCCCGACGGCATGAACCTGCAGGCGATGGCGGGTTTCATCGACTCCTACAGCGAACGCTGGGTACAGGAGTTCCGCCTCGTCTCGCCCGGCGACCGGAGGCTGCGCTGGACCGCCGGCGCCTTCTGGAAGGACAGCGAGGACCACAGCCAGAACCAGCAGGTCGCCAGCTACTTCCCGGGCCGCGAGGTCTTCGGACTGTTTCTCGACCCCCTGCTCACCGTGCCCGCCAACACGCACACGGACCTGCTGGAGGAGTACGCCGTGTTCGGGGAGATCAGCTACGACTTGACCGAGCGGCTCGAAGTGACGGTCGGCCTGCGCTATTCCGACATGGAGCAGTACTTCTCCAACACGGATTCCGGCACGGACGACAACCCGGTGTCGCCCAAGTTCGTGCTGTCCTGGCGCGCCACGGACAACATGCTCGTCTACTTCAACTACGCGACGGGCTTCCGCCCCGGCAACGTGAACAACCACATGGCGTTCAACTACCGGCAGCTCGAGATCCAGATCCAGGCCGCCGAGGCGTTCGGCATACCGCCCTCGCCCATCCTGCGGGAGGCCCAGCAGGTCGCCCTGTCCCACCGGTTCTTCGACGGCGACGACGTCGAGAGCTACGAACTGGGTCTCAAGACCACGCTGTGGGATGGACGCGTGCGTGTTCTCGCGTCCGGCTACCGCATCGACTGGAACGACATGATCGTGGTCGAGGCTGAGCCGTTCCTCGCCGCGCTTACCCCCGGAACCGAGGTCTACAACACCAACTCGGGGGGCGCCGAAGTCCAGGGCTTCGAACTGGAGGTCGGGGTGCTGGTGACCGAGCGCCTCCACGTCCGGTTCGCGGCGGACGCGAAGACCACCGAAGTGACGCGGGCGCCACAGTTCTCGACCTACAGCGGCGAGGGCAACGAGATGATCTTCGCGCCGAACCAGACCGCCTCCCTGGCCGTCGACTACACCCTGCCCCTCACCGGGGGCTGGACCGCCGTGCTGCACGCCGACCGGGCCTGGGTGGACGAGCAGTTCGCCGACACCGGGAATCTGCGCCCGATGCCGAGCTACCGCAGGACCAACGCCCGCATCACGCTGCGGAGCGCCGACGACAAGTGGCGCATCGCCGCGTTTGCCACCAACGTCGACAACTACCAGACCCTGCGCGGCCGCAGCACCTATCTCGACACCCCCCTGTTCTGGTTCCCGCCCCGGCAGATCGGCGTGGAGGTGGGCTACCAGCTCTGACGGGCACTGACTTTCCGGAGGACATGCAATGAGCGAAGCCGTAGACGTCGCCGAAGACAAGGCGATCACCGAGACAGCGAGACGTTTCCTGGGAGGCAGCGACGAGCGTCTCAAGCCGCTGCTCGACAGCGTCGAGAAGAGCAAGGGTCTGCTCGGACCCCTCGACGTGGCGGATCACCTGCAGGAGCGCATCGACGCACTGGGCCTCGGCCCCGCGCTCGCGCACTTCCGGGAGCACGGCTATGCCGCCATCGAGGACGTGGCGCCGCCGGAAGAGATGGACGAACTGCGCGAAGCCATCCACGACCTCGCCGAAGCCCCGGCGATCCCCGGCGTGGGCATGCGCTCGGCGCCCTTCCTGCTCGGCCGCCACCCCGCCGTCGACCGGATCGCCACCAACCCCAAGATCCTCGCGTTCGCGGAGGTGAGCGTGGGTAACGGGCTACGCGCGAGCCAGTTCGCGGGCTCCGTCATGTACAAGAGCGACGCCGACCTCCCCGGCGTCCACGCGGACCAGAACTGGCTGCCGGCGCCGTTCCCGGAACACAACTGCGTCATCACCTTCTGTATTCCCTGCGAGGGCATGACGACCGAAGAGGGGGCCACGCGCGTCGTGCCCGGCTCGGGTGCCAAACGGCGCCACCCGAGGCCCGAGGAAATCGGGTCGGAGACCGTCCCCATCGAAGTGAAGAAAGGCGGCGTTGCAGTCTGGAACGGATCCGTCTGGCACGGCTCCGGAGTGCGGCGCGTGGACGGCACGCGCACCGTGCTCCACGCCACCTACCAGCGGCTCTACACCCAGCCCATCGACGACTACACCTACCTGCTCGAGGACGAGGAGTACATGGCGTCCGCTCCGGAAGCCATGCGCGGCCTCCTGGGGGAGAACCTGTTCTTCGGGACGGCGAAGCCGGGCAGCATGGTCGACATGCGCAAGTTCGGCGAGGCGACGATCCGGTCGAAGCTGTAGGGGCGGGGCTTGTCCCCGCCCGGCGTGGTCCTTGCACGATGTCCAGACGGGACGCCACAAGGGCGTCCCCTGCGCGGGCTTCTTGCCGTCGGCCTCGCTCGCCAGCAGGCGTTCGAGTTCCGCGATGCGCGCCACGGACTCCCCATAGGTAGGCAGCAACCGCTCGCCGACCGGGTCGAAGAAGCGCAGGTCTTCGCCGTCGAGAACCAGGTCCAGCCCCAGCAGGTCGCTGGTGATCGAGAGCCCACGCAGGCTCTCTCGCGACGGAAGCGGTAAGTAGGACCCCTCCACCAGATGGAAGCCGGCGAGCCCGGTTTGCATGTAACGGCCGTGGGGGTCGTGCAGCCAGTACTCGCCCACGCCGAGAGACGCGTAGCGGTCGCGTTTCTCCCCGAAGTCCGCGCGCCACGTGCTCGGGGAGACAATCTCCAGGACGAAGTCCGGCATTCCGCCCGGCTCCTCCCAGACCTTGTACGTGTCGCGCTTGTGGGCGCTCGCGCCCCGCACGGCGAAGACGTCCGGCGCGATACAGTTGGCCGGGTTGCCCTCCTCCAGGTAGACGAACATGTCCCCGCCACGTACAGGCCGCGACCGTGGCAGTGCGCCTCCAATGCGTTGAGCGCGTAGCGCCACGTGACGCTCTGATAGCTCGGGTCAGGCATGGACCGACCGTCCGTTTCCGGATAGACGATCGGGTCGATTCCTGCGGACACCAGCCTCAGCTCCTCGCGTTCGCCAGCGTCCGCGCGAACGTCTCGTAGTCGCCTTCGTAGTCGAAGTTCTTCTTGTAGAGGAAGTCGTCCTCGCCGAGGAGCTGCGACATCCGCGGGCCGTACCGCTCGATGAGCGCTTCGGCGATGTCCGAGTAGTTGTCCGCCGGCCGCATCAGCAGGCGGTAGTAGGTGGCGTGCAGCACGACGCGCTTGCCGTCGATGCTCCGTGGCCAGTTGCCGTGCCACACCCGGCCGTCCCAGACGGCGATGGAGCCCGCAGGACACTCGGCGGCAATCGCGCCCTCGGCGGCGCTGGACTCCTCCTCCGTCGGCGGGCGCAAGTGCCGATGCGTGCCCGGGATCACGAGCGTCGCGCCGCCGTCCTGCGTGAAGTCGTCACACGCCCAGCACGCCGTCAGCATCATGTTGTGCTGCGGGAACGGGCTCGGAAAGAACGCCTGGTCGGAGTGCACCGCCGACTGCGGGCCGCCCTTCGAGCGGATCGAAGAGATGAGGCTCCCGAGCAGGCAGCCGCGCCCCACCGAGAACTCCGCCAGCGCCATCACCTTCGGATTGATCGCCGCTTCGCCGAAGACCGGCTCGTGCCGGAGCAGGCAGTACTGGCCTTCGCTGTCGAGGATCGTTTCGCGCAGGCGTTCGAAGAACTCGGGATCCGCGGCGTCCCTGATGACCGTCCAGCCCTCTTCCGCGAGTTGCCGGCAGTTCTCGACCATCCCGAGTTCCTCCACCACCGGTCGGAGTTCCGCCGAGATCTCCC
>VXNE01000056.1:12582-12953 GCA_009840715.1 Gammaproteobacteria bacterium | reverse complement strand
GCGTGGCTTCGATGCCGCCCCAGGCCAGTAGCACCCCCGCCACCACCAGCGCCGTCAGGAGTTCGATGAGAGTGGCCCCGCGCACACCGGAAAGCGTGCCGTGACGCTCCGTCGTCGGGGAAGAGGTCCGTGCCCTCGGAATCTGTAGGACGATAGCCCGTCCGAGCGTCAGCCGAGTGTGAGGATACGCCGCCACCAGGGTCTCCCGGATGGCTCCTCCTCTTCCTCCACGGCCTCGGGCGGCACGAAGCCCTCGGGATGGTCTATCTGGATGGGCGGCGGTACGTCTGGCCGGTCGAGGAGCCCGAGCGTCATGATGTTCAGCCAGGAGCGGTCCCGGTTGCGGATCGTCTCCGCCAGCACGAAATTGC
>VXNE01000056.1:10832-12572 GCA_009840715.1 Gammaproteobacteria bacterium | reverse complement strand
ATGCGGGGTCGCGGGGATGGTTGATGGCCAGAATGCGTAGCGCATCGTTCGCCGCCTCGTCGAGACCGAGCCGGTAGTTGGCCTCCACCAGGATCGCGAGGGCCTCGGCCACGGCCGGGGTCTGCGAGTAGTTCTCGACCACGGTGCGGGCGCGGTTTGCCGCGGCGACATAGGCGCCCCGCGAGATGTAGTAGTTGGCGACGTTCACCTCCGCTTCCGCGATGACGTTGCGCAGGTACACCGTGCGCTGGCGGGCGTCGAGGGCGTAGTCGCTGTCAGGATGCTCGCGCAGGAGCTCGGTGAAGATGACGAACGCGCGCCGGATGTTCGTCATGTCGCGCTTGGAGACGTCGGAGGGTCGGAACCGGTCGAACAGCCCCCGGCCCTCGGAGAACGCCACCAGGCCGCGCAGGTACATCGCGTAGTCGACGTCCCGGTTCTGCGGGTGCAGGCGGATGAACCGCTCGGCGGCGGCCTCCGCCTCGTCGTACGAGGCGCCCATGTAGTGGGCGTAGATGAGTTCGAGTTGCGCCTGTTCCGCGTAGCGCCCGAAGGGGAAACGCGCCTCCAGGCGCTGGAGCTTCTCGACGCCGGCGCGGTAGTTGCCGCTGCGGAGGCTCGACTGGGCGCTCTCGTAGAGGATGTGCTCGGTGGTCTCGAACTCCTCGTCGTCCTCGTCATCGCCGCCGATGAAGGGCATCCAGGCACAGCCGGCCAGGAACGCGAGCAGGACCGTGCAGA
Organism: Gammaproteobacteria bacterium; assembly: GCA_009840715.1. Taxonomy (GTDB): domain Bacteria; phylum Pseudomonadota; class Gammaproteobacteria; order Pseudomonadales; family Azotimanducaceae; genus VXNE01. Next base: position 11,831 of record VXNE01000056.1, on the reverse strand, counting down.
CCGCGAGCCGGCGGTGGGGCGCTTCCAGTGAAAGAGTCATGACCCTAGTGTACCGGAGCGGCTTCGACCGGGAGAGCCCTGTGGTAACGTCCCGGGGATGGCCCGGGAACGACATTCCTTCAGCGGATTCGTGCCCGAACGGTGCGCGGGAGAGCGGCTGGACCGCGTCGCGGCGGAACTCCTCACCGACTTCTCCCGGTCGCGCCTGACGGCCTGGATCCGCGACGGAAGGCTGACCGTCGACGGACGTCGCGAGCGCCCCGCGTATCGCGTGCTGGGGGGCGAACCCCTGCTGCTCGATGTCGAGGTGGAAGCGCACGGCTTGCACGCACCCGAACCGGTGCCCTTCGACGTGATCCACGAGGACGAGCACGTCCTGGTGGTCGACAAGCCGGCCGGCGTCGTCGTCCATCCGGGTGCGGGCAATCCGTCCGGCACGCTGCTGAACGGGCTGATCGCGCACCGTCCCGCGCTTGCCGCGCTGCCGCGGGCGGGACTGGTGCATCGTCTGGACAAGGACACCAGTGGACTCCTGGTGGTCGCGGCGAGCGAGGCGGCACACCGTGTCCTGGTCGATGCGATGGCCAACCGGGAGATCGAACGGGTCTATCTCGCCGTGGTGGAGGGTGTCCTGACCGCGGGGCGCGACGTGGATCTCGCTGTCGGCCGCGACCCGGCGCGGCGCACGCGTCAGCGCGTGCGCGCAGATGGGCGACCCGCCCTGACGCGCGTGCGGGTCCAGGGCCGCTACCGCGCGCACACGGCGGTCCAGGCGACGCTCGGAACGGGCCGCACCCACCAGGTGCGCGTGCACCTCGCCGCGATCGGCCATCCGCTGGTGGGAGACCGCCGCTACGGCGCGCGGGGGCGGCTGCCAACGCACCCGTCGCCGGAAGTTGTCGAGGAGATTCGCGCGTTCGGCAGGCAGGCGCTGCATGCGCAGCGACTCGGGTTCCGGCATCCGGGGGGGGGGGGGCCCCAGCGGGGCGGCAGTAAGGC
>VXNE01000056.1:4273-10822 GCA_009840715.1 Gammaproteobacteria bacterium | reverse complement strand
GCGGGGGGGCGGGCGCGGGGGCGCGCGGCGCCGCCGCCGCGTTCTCTAGTCCGGCGCCGACGGACATCGCGCGGCTGATGGCGGTCCTCGGAGACGATGCGGCCCGAGACGCTTGAAGTCGCGTGGGGGGCGCCGGCCTCCGTGCGTGCCGTGTACACGACACGACGCGGCGGCGCGAGCGCGGGCCGCTATGCCGAGTGCAACCTGGGCGTGCACGTCGGCGACGACCCTGCCCGCGTAGCCCGCAACCGTCGCGCCGTGGTCGCCGCGACCGGTCAGGACGGCATCCAGTGGCTTGACCAGGTGCACGGCTCGGACGTCGTCCGGGTCGACGCCGTCGGGCCCGCGGTCAAGGCCGACGCGGCCTGGACGGCGCGGCCCGGGATCGCCCTGGCGGTGGCCGTCGCGGACTGCGTGCCGGCCGTGGTCTGTGACGCCGCCGGGACCGTTGCCGGGGTCGTGCACTGCGGGTGGCGCGGCGCCGTCGGCGGCATCGTCGAGGCCGCGGTAAGGGAACTGCCGGCGCGAGCCGGGACGTTGCAGGCATGGCTCGGGCCCGCCATCTGCGGGCGCTGCTACGAAGTCCGCCGGGACGTGTACGACCGTGCCGGCGGCGGACCGACGTTCCGGCGGGCGGGTGCGGACACGTGGCGCTTCGACCTGCCCGAGTACGTGGCCCGGCGCTTCGAGACGCTCGGGGTAGGCGCGGTCGTGCGTTCGGGCCTCTGCACGCGGTGCGACGACCGGTTCTTCTCGCATCGACGCGACGGCGTCACCGGACGTAGCGCCGCGGTCGTCTGGCTCGACTCCCGGAGCTGACGGAGCCTGCTGCCGGCACATCGCTGACCGCTTTGCAGCGGGCGGGCGTCGTTGTAGGGTTACGGGAGGAGGAAACCCGCCATGCCAGACCTGTTCGACCGTCACCGCGTCATCGACGTGGACACGCACCTGACCGAACCGCCCGACGTGTGGACCGCGCGCGTATCGAGCAAGTGGGGCGACCTCGTCCCCCACGTCGAGCGCCGCGACGGCAAGGACGTGTGGCTGATCGGCGACGCCGAGGTCCTGAAGCCCGGCCTCGTCTCGATGGCGGGTTTCGACGGCACGGTACCGGACCACCCGGCCACCTACGACGACATTCCTCCCGCCTGCTTCGATGCCGGGGCGCGCCTCGCCCACATGGACGCGCACGGTATCCACGCCCAGGTGATCTACCCCAACGTGGGCGGCTTCGGCTCGCAGACCTTCGTGAACCGGCTCCCCGAGCCGGAACTCAAGCTGGAGTGCGTGCGCGCCTACAACGACTTCCTCGGCGAGTGGTGCGGCGCGGACAGCGAGCGCCTGCTCGCGGTGATGGCGCTACCGTTCTGGGACCTCGCGGCGTGTGTCGCGGAGGTCGAACGCAGCGCCCGGATGGGGCACCGGGCCGTGCTGTTTCCGAGCCAGCCGCAGGACTTCGGACAGCCGGCGCTCTGCGACCCGCACTGGGATCCCCTGTGGGCCGCCGCGCAGGATGCGGGGCTTTCCATCAGCTTCCACATCGGCGGGCAGGACCTCGGCAGCCTGGTGAAGCCGCCGGCCGACATCGGAACGAAGGCCAACTTCGCGCGCTTCTCGTCCCTGGCGTTCATCGAGAACAGCAAGGGGTTGGCCGAACTGATCTTCGGCGGCGTCTGTCACCGTTTCCCGCGGCTCGACTTCGTGTCGGTGGAGAGCGGCGCGGGATGGGTTCCCTCGCTGCTCGAGGCCTTCGACTGGCAGTGGCGGAACGGTGGCGTATGCGCGGAGCATCCCGAATACGACCTGCTGCCCAGCGAGTACTTCCGGCGCCAGATCTACGCCTGCTTCTGGTTCGAGGAACAGATGATCGGCCCGGCCATCGAGCTGTACCCCGACAACATCCTCTACGAGACGGACTTTCCGCATCCGACGTCGATGTCCCCGGGCCCGGCCACGCCGGCGCTGCCTCCGCGGCACTACGCGGCAGAAGTGCTCGGGGCCCTTCCCGAGGCGTCCGTCGCGAAGGTGCTGCACGGCAACGCGGCCCGGGTCTACCACGTGCGCTGAGCCCGCCGCGGGTCCGTCGGCGGCCTTGCGCAAGCGCGCGGCGTCACGCGCCCGAGACGCCCGCGCCACGCCGTTCCCGGGGCCGCCGGGCGGTTTGACATGCACAGGGCGCGACGCGAGAATGCGCGCCCTTTCGTAGACGCTGAGCGGTAACTTCCGCTAACGCCCCCTGGAGACGCCATGGCGGAGATGCTGTCCGGTGCCGACATGCTCGTTCGCGCGCTCCAGGACGAGGGGGTCGACTACCTGTTCGGCTACCCCGGCGGAGCGGCGCTGCACATCTACGACGCGATCTTCAAGCAGCAGAAGGTCGAGCACATCCTCGTGCGCCACGAGCAGGCCGCGACCCACATGGCGGACGGGTATGCCCGCGCCACGGGGCGTCCCGGCGTCGTGCTGGTGACTTCCGGCCCGGGTGCGACCAACGCCATCACGGGGATCGCCACGGCGCACATGGACTCGACGCCCATCATCGTCATCTCCGGACAGGTGCAGCGTCACCAGATCGGCACGGACGCCTTCCAGGAGACCGACATGGTCGGGATCTCGCGGCCGGTGGTGAAGCACAGCTTCCTCGTGCAGGAGGCGGCGGAAATCCCCGAGGTGGTGCGCAAGGCGTTCTACATCGCGTCGAGCGGCCGTCCGGGACCGGTGGTCATCGACATCCCCAAGGACACCACCGATCCGAACGAGACGTTCCCGTACGAGTACCCGCGGGAGGTCGAACTCCGTTCGTACAACCCCACGACCCGCGGTCACGGCGGCCAGATCAGGAAGGCCGTCAAGCTGCTGCTCGGGGCGAAGCGGCCGGTCATCTACACCGGCGGCGGCGTGGTGCAGGGCGATGCCGCCGCGCACCTCACGGAACTCGCCCGGCTGCTCGACTTCCCGGTCACCAACACCCTGATGGGCCTCGGCGGCTTTCCCGGCACGGACCGCCAGTTCCTCGGCATGCTCGGGATGCACGGCACGTTCGAGGCGAACATGGCCATGCATCACGCCGACACTATCTTCGCGGTGGGGGCGCGGTTCGACGATCGCGTGACGAACGACCCGGCCAAGTTCTGCCCCGACGCGCGCATCATCCACCTCGACGTCGATCCCGCTTCCATCTCGAAGATCATCGCGGCGGACGTACCGATCGTCGGTCCGGCGGACTCCGTGCTCGCGGAGATGCTGCGCGTGGTCCGGCGGGAGCTCGACCGCGACCCCGCCGCCGTGGACCGGCACACGCTCGGGGCGTGGTGGGACTGCATCGGCGGGTGGCGGGAACGGCACGGCCTCGACCACGACCAGCGCCACCGGGGCGACACGCCGCTCCTGCCGCAGCAGGTGGTGCAGGCGGTGTACCGCGCCACGAACGGCGACGCCTACGTGACCAGCGACGTGGGCCAGCACCAGATGTTCGCGGCGCAGTACTACAAGTTCGACGAACCGCGCCGCTGGATCAACTCCGGCGGGCTCGGCACGATGGGCTTCGGCCTCCCGGCCGCGATGGGCGTTCAGTTCGCCTTCCCGCGGGCCCCGGTTGTGTGCATCACCGGCGAGGGCAGCTTCATGATGAACATGCAGGAGCTTTCCACCTGCATGCAATACGCGCTGCCCATCAAGATCGTGAATCTCAACAACCAGGCCCTCGGGATGGTCAAGCAGTGGCAGGACATGCAGTACGGCGGGCGCCACTCGCACAGCACGTATCGCGACGCGCTGCCCGACTTCGTGGCCCTCGCGGAGTCGTTCGGACACGTCGGCCTGCGCGTGGAGAGCCTCGCCGAACTCGAAGCCGCCATCCCGAAGATGTTCAGCGCTCGCTACGCCGACCGGCTCGTGTTCCTCGACGCGTGGATCGACCCGGACGAGCACGTCTACCCGATGGCGGTCAAGGGCGGCGCGATGTCCGAGATGGTGCTCGAACGCGACGGCGCCCGGGTCGACGGCGCCGCAGCCCCTGTCAAGTGACCGCGCGGCGCATCATCGCCGTCCTGCTCGAGAACGAGGCCGGCGCGCTATCCCGCATCATCGGGCTGTTCGCCCAGCGCAACTACAACATCGAGTCGCTGACCGTCGCGCCCACGGAGGACCCGACGCTGTCGCGACTGACCCTGACGACCGCCGGCGACGACCGGACGATGGAGCAGATCACCAAGCAGCTCAACAAGCTGATCGAGGGCGTCAAGGTCGTCGACCTCACCGACGGCGATCACCTCGAGCGGGAACTCATGATGGTGAAGGTCCGGGCCGAGGGACTGCGGCGCGCCGAGGTCAAGCGGACCGCGGACATCTTTCGGGGCCAGATCATCGATGTCGCCACGGATGCCTATACCGTGCAGTTGACGGGCCCGAGCGACAAGCTGGACGCGTTCCTGCGCGCCGTCGGCAGCCAGGCCGTGATCGAGGTCGCACGCTCCGGCGTCGCCGGGATCGGGCGCGGCGACAAGGTGCTGAGTCTCGGATAGGGGCGTCGTTGGACGGACGCCGGAGCCAACGGAGGAACAACCCATGCAGGTCTACTACGACAAGGACGCCGACCTCTCGATCGTGCAGAACATGCGCGTGACGGTGGTCGGCTACGGCTCCCAGGGGCACGCGCACGCCAACAACCTGCGCGACTCGGGGGTGGCGGACATCGCCATCGGTCTCCGCCCCGGGGGCGGATCCTGGCCGAAGGCCGAGAACGCGGGATTTCGCGTGGCGTCCGTTGGAGAAGCTGTAGAAGGCGCCGATCTCGTCATGATCCTGACGCCGGACGAGCACCAGCAGCGCATCTATCGCGACGAGATCCTGCCGAATATCAAGGAAGGGGCGGGGATCGCCTTCGCGCACGGGTTCAACATCCACTTCGGCCTGATCGAGCCGCGCGAGGACCTCGATGTCGTGATGATCGCCCCCAAGGGCCCGGGACACACCGTCCGTTCGACTTACGTCGAGGGGGGCGGCGTCCCCTCGCTGGTCGCCATCGGACAGGATGCGAGCGGGCGCGCGCGGGACATCGCTCTCTCGTACGCCTCCGGCATCGGAGCCGGCCGTGCGGGGATAATCGAGACGAACTTCCGAGAGGAAACCGAGACGGACCTGTTCGGCGAGCAGGCCGTGCTCTGCGGCGGCGCGGCGGCGCTTGTGACCGCGGGATACGAGACGCTGGTGGAGGCGGGCTACGCGCCGGAGATGGCGTACTTCGAGTGCCTGCACGAACTCAAGCTGATCGTGGACTTCTTCTACGAGGGCGGTATCGGCAACATGTGGTACACGGTCTCGAACACTGCGGAGTACGGGGGCCTGACGCGAGGCTCGCGCATCGTCACCGAAGAGACAAAACGCGAGATGAAGCGCATACTCGGAGAAATCCAGTCCGGCCGGTTCGCCCGTGAATTCGTCAGCGAGAATCAGGCCGGGGCGCCCACCATCAAGGCGATGCGCCGCATCAGCCAGGCGCACGAGATCGAGCAGGTAGGCGCCAGGTTGCGGGCGATGATGCCCTGGATCGAGGCGAACAAGCTGGTCGACCGCCAGAAGAACTGACCCGGTTTTCCATGTCGGAACGGGAAGACGAACAGACGCCGCGCAAGGCGGCCGGCCGGGCCGGACGACGGCGCCTGCGGTCGGTAGAGGGCCGCACGCCGCGCGACCGGTATCGCCGGGGTATGGCGCTCCTGCCGAACCTCATCACGACCGGGGCGATGTTCTCGGGGTTCTTCGCGATCGTCGCGGGTATGAACGGGCGCTTCGTGGCCGCCGGCCTCGCGGTGTACGTGGCCATGATCCTCGACGCGGCGGACGGACGCGTGGCGCGCATGACCAGCTCCGAGAGCGCGTTCGGTGCGCAGTACGACAGCCTGTCGGACATGGTGGCGTTTGGCGTGGCGCCGGCCCTGGTCGCCTTCTCCTGGGCGCTGTCGAGCCTGGGGCAGGTGGGCTGGGTGGTCACCTTCGTCTACATGGCGTGCGCCGCGCTGCGCCTCGCCCGTTTCAACACCGAGGGCGGTGACCAGGCGAGCTTCACCGGGCTGCCGAGCCCGGCGGCGGCCGCGGTGCTCGCGAGCGCCGTCTGGCTCTGGAGCGAGGCGGCCGCGGGTCCGGCGAGCCTCGCGGCGGGAATCGGCACGGCGCTCGTGACGCTGGTTACGGGCGTACTGATGGTGTCCAACTTCAGCTACGCGTCGCTCAAGGCGATCAACCTGCGCGAGCGGGTTCCGTTCGTGACGCTGGTGGCGGTGGCGTTCGGTTTCGCCGTCGTGTTCGCCGACCCGCCCCGGGTACTGCTGGCCCTGTTCGGGCTCTACGCGCTCTCGGGGCCGGCGCGTTGGGTTTGGGATCGGTTCCGCAGCCGCAGCACATCCTGAATTCAATAAGTTAAGTCTCTACATTAAGGATAACAATTAAGAATATGTGCAGCGCAGCAATCCGCCCGAGCGAGGTCACGCCGAGCGAGATCACGCCGGAACACGTCTACCTGTCGCGCCGACGGTTCATCGGCGGCGGCGC
>VXNE01000056.1:0-4263 GCA_009840715.1 Gammaproteobacteria bacterium | reverse complement strand
TGGACCCGCGTCGCGAGATCCCGCCTTTCGCCCGCTCCGCTGCGGGCCGAGGGGTCTTGGGCGGCGGCGCCGCGCTGGCCCTGGGCGCCGGCGCGGCCCACGCCCTGTCCGAGGACTGGCTGACGGCCCGGGGGTTCCGGCCGGGCATGCCCATCGAGGGCGAGGAGACCACTCCGGTCGAGTACGCGACCGCCTACAACAACTTCTACGAGTTCGGCACCGACAAGGACGACCCCGCCCGCTACGCCCACGAGATGACGGTGGACCCCTGGACCGTGGACGTGGCGGGAGAGGTCGCGAAGCCGGGCAAGCTCGGGATCGAGGACCTCCTGGCGAATGTCGACCTCGAGGAACGGGTATACCGCCTCCGCTGCGTCGAGGCCTGGTCGATGGTGGTGCCCTGGATCGGATTTCCGGTGAAGACGCTGCTCGACCGCTTCGAGCCGACGGGTGCCGCGAAGTTCGTCGAGTTCGAGACGCTGCACCGGCCCGACGAGATGCGCGGCCAGCGGTCCTTCTTCTCCGGCATAGACTGGCCCTACCGGGAGGCGCTGCGCCTCGACGAGGCATATCACCCCCTCGCGATCTTCGCCGTCGGCATGTACGGCAAGGTGCTGCCGAACCAGAACGGCGCCCCCCTGCGGCTGGTGGTCCCCTGGAAATACGGCTTCAAGAGCATCAAGTCCATCGTGCGCATCCGGCTCACGCGGCGGCGCCCGTCGACCACCTGGAACGACCTGCAGCCGCGCGAGTACGGGTTCTACGCCAACGTCAACCCGACCGTGGACCATCCGCGCTGGAGCCAGGCGAGCGAACGCCGGCTCCCGAGCACGCTGTTCTCCCCGAACCGCATCGAGACAAGGATGTTCAACGGGTACGAGGAAGTGGCGCCGCTCTATGCGGACATGGACCTGCGCCGCAACTACTGAAGCGCGCCGCGCCGCCGGACGATTCGCGCAAAGCGCCCGGTGAACCCGTCGGCCGCGCGCTACCGCTGGACGCAGACGGCTCTCGTCGCGCTGCTCTGCATCCCGCTGGCAGTCCTTGCGTACGACTTCGTACGCGAAATCCGCCAGCCCGGCGTCGCGTTCGGGCCGGACCCCGCCGAGACGATCGTGCGCTACCTCGGCGAGTGGGCGATCCGCATACTGCTGGCGACGCTCGCGGTGTCCCCGCTCGCGCGGCTCCTCCGGCGCCCGCGGCTCGTGCGCTTCCGGCGCACTTTCGGCCTCGCGGCGTTCTCCTACGCCGTCGCGCACCTTGCCGGTTACCTGGTCCTGCTGGCGGGTCTCGACGCGGCGACCTTCCTCGCGGACTTCGTCGAACGGCCGTACATCACGGTCGGTCTCGCGGCTCTCGTCCTCCTTGTGCCCCTGGCCGTGACGTCGACGCGGGGCTGGCAGCGGCGCCTCGCGCGGAACTGGCGGCGGTTGCACCGTCTCGTCTACGCGATAGGCGTCCTCGCGTGCATTCACCTGCTCTGGCTGTCGAAGGGCGACTACATGGACGCGGCGCTCTACGGCGGGGTGCTCGCCCTGTTACTCGGCGAGCGGGTCGCTCGTTACACTATGTCGCGGCGGCGGCGGAGGGGCGCATGAAGGACGGCGGGTACTGGCGGGCGAACCTGCGGCTGGTGGCGGGCTGTCTCGCCGTCTGGTTCCTCGTCTCCTTCGGCTGCGGCATCCTCTTCGTCGACCTGCTCAACGAGATCCCCCTGGGCGGCTTTCGCCTGGGATTCTGGTTCGCCCAGCAGGGCAGCATCTACGTCTTTCTCGTACTGATCTTCTTCTACGCCTGGCGGATGGGGCGCCTCGACCGGGAACATGGCGTCGAGGAACTGGCCGAGGAACAAGAAGAAGACTAATGGACCTGACCACGCTGACCTACATGGTGGTCGGGGCCTCCTTCGCCCTCTACATCGGCATCGCCTTCTGGTCCAAGGCCCAGGGCACGGGCGACTTCTACGTCGCCGGCAAGCACGTCCACCCCGTCGCCAACGGCATGGCCACGGCCGCGGACTGGATGTCCGCCGCGTCGTTCATCTCGATGGCGGGACTGATCGCCTTCCTCGGCTACGACGGCTCGGTCTACCTGATGGGCTGGACCGGCGGCTACGTGCTGCTGGCGCTGCTCCTCGCCCCGTACCTGCGCAAGTTTGGCAAGTACACGGTCCCGGAGTTCATCGGCGAGCGCTACTACTCCCGGACGGCACGCGTCGTCGCGGTGATCTGCCTCATCATCATCTCGTTCACGTACGTCGCAGGACAGATGCGCGGCGTCGGGATCGTCTTCTCGCGCTTCCTGGGGGTGGACATCACCACCGGGCTCCTGGTCGGCATGGGCATCGTGTTCTTCTACGCCGTGCTCGGCGGCATGAAAGGCATCACGTATACGCAGGTCGCCCAGTACTGCGTGCTGATCTTCGCCTACACGGTCCCGGCCGTTTTCGTCTCCCTCCAGGTCACCGGTGTCGCGATCCCGCAGATCGCCTTCGGCAGCACCGTCGCCGACGGCGGCGCCTGGCTGCTGACCACGCTCGACGGGATCGTCACGGATCTCGGTTTCCCCGCCTACACGGACGGCACCAAAAGCGGTATCGACGTCTTTTTCATCACGTTGGCCCTCATGATCGGCACCGCCGGTCTCCCGCACGTGGTGGTGCGGTTCTTCACCGTACCGCGGGTGCGCGACGCACGCATCTCCGCGGGCTACGCGCTGCTCTTCATCGCGATCCTCTACACGACTGCGCCGGGCGTGGGCGCGATCGCGCGGCTCAACCTGACCACCACGATGCAGACCGGCCCGGTCGGCGCGGCCGATGGCAACCTGGTCTACGAAGAGCGCCCGCAGTGGTTCCGGACCTGGGAGGAGACGGGCCTCCTGTCCTTCACGGACCACAACGCCGACGGCCGCATCCAGTACTACAACGACGCGAATCCCGAGTTCGCGGCGCGCGCGGCGGAGTACGGCTGGAAGGGCAACGAGTTGACGGTGGACCGGACATCATCGTCCTTGCGAACCCGGAGATCGCGGGGTTGCCGAACTGGGTGGTCGCCCTCGTCGCGGCCGGCGGGATCGCCGCGGCGCTCTCCACGGCGGCGGGACTGCTTCTCGTGATCTCGGCGGCCATCTCCCACGACATCGCCAAGGGGGTGCTGACACCCAACATCTCGGAGAAACGGGAGTTGCTCACCGGGCGCATCAGCGCGGGCGTCGCGGTCCTGATGGCGGGCTATCTCGGCTACGATCCGCCCGGTTTCGTCGCCCAGGTGGTGGCGTTTGCGTTTGGCATCGCGGCGGCGTCCCTGTTTCCAGCGATCCTACTCGGCATCTTCAGCCGGCGGGTGAACCGCGAGGGGGCGATCGCGGGCATGCTGGTCGGGCTCGTGTTCACCGTGTCCTACATCGTGTACTTCAAGTTCGGCGTCGACGCTGCCACCGGCAACAATCCCGCGAACTGGCTGTTCGGAATCTCCCCCGAAGGCATCGGGGCGCTGGGGGCGATGCTGAACCTGGCGGTGGCGTGGTCGGTCAGCGCGTTGACGGCGCGACCGCCGCAGGATGTCCGCGAACTGGTGGAGCGCATCCGCACGCCGCGGTAACGGCGCGTCCGTTTACGGCGTATGGGTCTGGACGACGCCCTCGTTCATCGACCCCGAGCGGAACCCCGTGAGATCGAGCGCGACGAAGCGATAGCCGCAGGCCTTTACGCGCTCGACGATCGCGTCGCGCCGGAGCACTGCCGCCTCGAACTCCTCGGGCACGATCTCGAGGCGGGCCACGTCCCCGTGGTGCCGTACCCGGAACTGGGAAAAACCGAGCGTCAGCAGGACGCTCTCGGCCCGCTCGATCTGGCGCAGCATGCCCTCGTCGATGGCCGTCCCGTACGGCACGCGGCTCGACAGGCACGCGGACTGGGGTTTCTGCGCGTTGTCGAGGCCGAGATGGGCCGCGAGCACACGGATGTCGGCCTTGTGGAAACCGGTTTCGACCAGGGGCGAGCGCACCTCGAAGTCCTCGGCGGCCATCAGTCCGGGGCGGTGGTCACCGAGATCGTCGACGTTGGTGCCGTTGAAGACGACATCGAAACCCTCCGTGCGCGCGATCTCGTCGAGGTGCTCGTACAGCGAGGTCTTGCAGTGGAAGCAGCGGTTCACCGGGTTCGCCCGGTACTCCGGATTGTCCATCTCGTCGGTGACGATCACCCGGTGCGGCATGCCCCACTTGCTGGAGAGGGTCTCCGACAGGGCCAGGACGCTCCGT
>VXNE01000134.1 GCA_009840715.1 Gammaproteobacteria bacterium | reverse complement strand
CGCCCGCCGCCCCGAGGCCCACGACCGCGATGACGTTTCCGCGTCGGGCGTCCCGTCTCCGGCTTGCCCACATCCGCCGAGGAGCAGGAAAGCCGCCAACCCCCATGCCATTCGCCTCGGCATCGCGCGGGTCCAGACCAGACTTCTCAAGCCAGTCTGTGTGGGGCTCTCCGGCGTGTCAAACACGACGCCGGGCAGGAGGCAGCTTCAGTCGGCGAGGCGGGCTTCCAGGGCGACGAGCCCATCCTGGTAGGCGGACTCGACCCACGCCGGATCCCAGAACCACACGCCGATGCCTCGGTACTCTTCGTGCTGGGTGACCCGTGTGCCACCGGCCACGGGCTCGAGGCGCCACGTGTGGTCGAAGGTGAGTACGCCCCGCATCCCGCCGAACTGATTGATCTCCCGCCCGTCGACCAGCCGGCGCACCACGGGCTCGACGGGTGTCGTGCCCCCATCGGCCGTGCGCATCTGGTAGCGCATCGTGCGGCCCTCCTCGAACAGTCCCTCGGCACGAACCAGGATCGGGTTCCACTCCTCGTATCCGCCCGCGTCGGTGACCACCGCCCAGATGGCGGGGGCGGGATAGGGGATCACGCGCTCGGCATGCACGGATTGGTGGCCGGTGAGCCCGAGCAGCACGAGGACACCCAGAAGCGCGATTACGCCGATCGTCACCCATCGCGAGACGCGCATCAGGCGGTCTCCCCGGCCGGCAGGAGCATCGCGGCCACCTGATCCACGAACGCCTGCCTCGGACCCGCGCGCATCAGGCCCATCAGCATCTCGGCGTCCCGGCCGACCTGGTTGTGCGTGGGCATGTCGGAGGTCGCGCACCGATAGATGACGTCAGCGACTTCCTGCGGATCGGCCGTCGTGCCGCCTCCACCCGAGATGACGCGCTGCATGTGCGCGCGGACACGCCGGGCATACGCGACGACACTCGGCTCGCCCGCGTCCAGTTCGTCGATCGTGTTCGCGGAGAACGCCGTGGTCAGGTACGCGCCGGGAGCGACCGAGCAGACCCGGATCCCGAGCGGTGCGCACTCGAGTGCCAACGCTTCGGTGAATCCTTCCATCGCGAACTTGGTCGAGCAGTAGATCGAGTCGAGCGGCAGTCCCATCAGGCCACCCATCGAGGTGACGTTGACGACAGTGCCGCCTCCCTGCCTGCGCAGGATTGGGAGCGCCGCCCGCGTGGTGCGGATCGGACCGAAGACGTTCGTCTCGTACATGGCGCGGATCATCCGGTCGCTCGACTGTTCGAGCAGCGCATGTCCGCCGAGCCCGGCGTTGTTCACCAGGCAATCGACGGTGCCGAAGCGCTCGACGCCCGCCCGGATCGCCGCATCGATGCTGTCCGGGTCCGTTACGTCCAGCGCCGTCACCAGCACCCGTTCCAGCACGCCGAGTTCGCGCTCGGCTTCCGGCCTGCGCATCGAGGCGATCACGTTCCAATCGGACCGTTGGAAGGTCTCGGCCGCAACTCGCCCGATGCCGGTTGAACAGCCTGTGATGAGCGCGGTCTTTCTGTCCGTCACTTGACTCCCCTCTTGCCAAACCCTCACTCTTACAACCTTACACATTCTGTCAAACAATGCAGCCATATAGAATCCATACTCGTCGAGGCGGCCGGATCCTGTTTCCGCGTGGCCGATCGCAAGAACCAGATCATTGAGGCGGCCATCCGTACGTTCGTGCGGTTCGGTCCCCGGAAGACCTCCATGGTCGACATCGCCACCGAGGCCGGCGTATCGCGGCAGACGCTCTACGATCTCTTCGACGGCAAGGACGAGTTGGTCGAACGGGCCGTCCTGCACGTCACCGAACGCAACCTGGCCGATGTACGAGACGCCTTGCCTGACTGTACGGACCTTTCGGAACGCCTGGACGCCTACTTCCACGGCACGATCGTGCGCTCCTTCGAACTGCTCGAGGGCGCGGGCGATGCCGAGGAGCTGCTGAGTGGGCACGGCGAAGCGGGCCGGCAGGCGGTCGCGGAGTCGCACCGTCGCCACGAAGCGCTCGTGGCCACGATCCTGGAGGATCGCGAGGCGGGCATCGCGCGGAACGGCTTGTCGGTCGCCGCGGCCGCCCATTTCACGGTGACCACCGTCATGGGATTCAAGCGCGGGGCGACCTCGCGCGAGGACCTCGGCCGTCTCCTCGAGTCCCTGAAGGCCGCGTTGCTCCTGCTCTCGGGAGACGGCGCGTGAACGGAGCAACGTCAGTGGCGCGTCGGCGGCGACCGCGCCTGTCGTCGGCGCTCGCGCTGACAGCGCTCATGAGTGCCGCCACCCTGGCGACGGACGTCCCGGAACACCACGCGGAACAGGGTTTCCGCAATCCCTCTTCGGATTCCGTGCACGGCGGCATCGCCAGCTTCTTCCGGGTCATCCGCTTGCGGTTCTTCTCCGACGCGTGGCAGACCTACGACCCGGAGCGCGACCAGGTACCTCTTGCGGCGCCGTCCCTGGCGTCCGGCCCGAGTTCGAACGCCGCCATCACCTGGGTAGGACACGCAACGGTGCTGGTCCAGCACCAGGGCATCAACGTGCTTACCGACCCGATGTTCAGCGAACGCGCCTCGCCCGTGCCCATCATCGGCCCGAGGCGTGTAACCAGCCCCGCGATCGCCATCGAGCATCTGCCGCCAATCCACGTCGTCGTCATCTCCCACAACCACTACGACCACCTCGACGGGGCGTCCATAAAAGCCTTGGGCAACGGGCCGATCTACTTCGTCCCGCTCGGCTTGCAGGAGTGGCTGCGGTCTCGGGGCATCGCGTCCAACCGGGTCGTCGAGATGGACTGGTGGGACGGGCGCGACCACACGACGGGCGATCGGAAGCTAAGGATCACGGCGACGCCTTCGCAGCACTTCTCCGGCAGGGGCTTTGCCGATCGCAACGCGACGCTGTGGGCGTCCTGGAGCGTCGCGTGGGACGACTTCCGGATCTGGTTCGGGGGCGATACCGGCTACAACGACCAGCAGTTCAAGGAGATCGGCAAACGGCTGGGGACGATCGACCTGGCCATGATCCCGATCGGCGCGTACGAGCCACGCTCCTTCATGCGGCCCGTGCACGTGAATCCCGAGGAAGCCGTACGGATCCACGAGGACCTCGGGGCGACGGCTTCCATGGCCATTCATTGGGGGACCTTCAGCCTGTCTGCCGAGGGGGTGGTGACACCCATGCACGCCCTGGCTGAAGCGCGGCGGGAAGCGGGTATCGGCGAATCCGATTTCGCCGCCTTCGCCGTGGGCGAGACGCGCCGCTACGCGACGCGGCCGCACTGAATCTCGCGGGGCCGCTACCCGAGAATCCCGCCATCCCAAAGGCGCCGGAGGAAGCCGAGTACGGGGTGCACCGCAACGCCATCGAAGACGGCGTCGCGTGCACCCATGTAGACACCGTGACAGGTCGTTCGATCCGCTCCGAGGTCCGATCGGACGGTGTGCAGGCCCCGGTTGAAACGACGCTCCCAGCGCGCGCCGGCCTTGATCTCCACGCCCACGAAACCCTGCGCCGTCTCGCACAGCACGTCGACTTCCGTGCCGTGGTGGTTGCGCCAGAAGTGCAGGGGATAGTGCAGGCCCGAGTAAGCGAGGTACGCGCGCATCTCGCCGATCACCAGGGTCTCGAGCAGCGGTCCGCGCTCCTCCGGCGTGAGGGGGTACGCCGCACGGCCCGACAGTGCCCGCGTTACCCCACAGTCGAACAGGTAGAACTTGCTGTGCGCCACCTGCCTGGTGGCCGATTTCAGCTTCCACGCCGGAAGCCGGCAGCCGATCAGGGTGTCTGTCAACACATCGAGATGGTTGCGGACCGTTGCGCGGGCGACGCCGGCGTCCCGGGCGATCGAGGCCGCGTTGGTGGTCTGGCCGTTCTGCCCCGCCGCCACTTCCAGGAAGCGCGCGAAGGCGCCCAGGTTGCGTGTCAGCGCCTCGGCGCGGATCTCCTGGTCCAGATAGGTCTCGGCGTAGCTGCGCAGGTAGTCCGGCGGGTCTTCCTCGGTGACGGCCACAGGGAGCATGCCGAACCGCAACGTGCGCTCCACGTCGATATCGAACCCGAGCTCCGCCGAAACCAGCGGGAACATCGAAACCGTGGTGGCGCGGCCCGCGAGCAGGTTGACGCCGCCCCGGCGGAGCTTGCGCGCGCTCGACCCGGAAAGGACGAAGCGCAGCCCGCGCGTCTCGATCAAGCGGTGGACCTCGTCGAGCAGCGCAGGCGCCTTCTGGACCTCGTCCACGACGGCCCAACTTCCATTCGGCAGGTGCTCCAGCTCGTCGAACAGGACACCGGGCTCCCGGTTGAGGCGTAGCGACTCGCCCGTGTTCAGGAGATCATAGGTCGGCACGTCGGGAAATCGCGCACGAATCCACGTCGACTTGCCCGTCCCTCGCGGCCCGAAGAGCAGCACGGAACGCGTGGGCGTCGCCAGCAATCGTGTATACATAGTTGACGATTTTCCGGTATTTTCGGTATCTATAATTACATAAAGCGAACCCATCGCGCGACACGGTGACGTGTCCCGACGGGGCGAGGATCTGTCAAGCCATGACCCGGAAGCTCCGCATACCCAACTGCGACGCCCCCTTCGAGATCTGCCACGATCACCTGGGCATCCCGCACGTTCACGCCTCGACCGTCGCCGACGCCTACCGCGGGATGGGATACGTCGAAGGATACGAACGTCTCTGGCAGATCCACCTCTCGTGCCTCTACGCCAACGGGAACGCGGCCGAGGTCATGGGCGAGCGGTTCGTGCGGCAGGACCTGCTCCACCGGGCGTTCGACGTGCCCGCGGGACGCCTCGGCGTCCCGGAGAGCGGAGGGGACTGGATCGTCGACGCCTATCTCGACGGCCTCAACGCCTACGTGGCGTCACTCACGGAACCACCGCCCGAGTTCGCCGGGATCGGGGCGACGCCGCGGCCCTTCACTCGCGCCGACATCGCCTCCCGCTACCGCTTCACGAACTGGTACCAAGGGCACACGTTCCCGGAGAAGATCTTCCTCGGGCGCATCATGGCCCGCCACGGGATCGACCGGTTCCGGGACCATGCGCCCCTCTTTGCCGAACGCGACGCGGAAGAGGTGGAACGCCTTGGCGAGCCGCTACGCGAACTGGACGCGCGCCCAATCAGCCTCGTGAACCCCGACGCCCGGTTCGGCGGCAGCAACAACTGGGCCGTCACAGGGGCGTTGACGGCCTCCGGCAAACCGATGCTCGCGATGGACCCGCACCAGCCCCACTCCATCCCGAACACGTTCTTCTACGTCCATCTGCACGCGCCCGGATGGGACGTCTTCGGAGCGTCTTTCCCCGGTGTCCCCTACTTCATGATGGGGTACACACGGGACATCGCCTGGGGACTCACCACGGGGCGGATCGACAACGAGGACGTGTACATCGAGGAGGTCGACGGCGACCGGGTACGAACGCCGGACGGCTGGGCGCCCCTGCAGCGACGCACCGAGACCATCGCGGTCCGAGACAGCGCGGCGCGGGAGTTCGAGGTGGTCTCGAGCCGCCACGGTCCACTCCTCGAGCCCCTGGCCCATCAGATGGGCATGCGGGACGCCCCCGCGGGCTCGTTCCGCACGGCCGTACGCTGGTCGCTCGGCCACTGCGCCACGTCCGCCGGCACGCTCGCCCGGCTACCGCTGGCGAAGACGGCCGAGGACTTCGGCGAGACGCTCTTCGAGGGCGACGTCACGCCTCTCGTCAACAACATCATCTGCGTCGACCGGAACGACGGGCTCCGGCGCTTCATCGTCGCCACGTTCCCGAAACGGCGCGGCGTCACGGGCGTGGTCCCGCTCGCCGGATGGGACGCGCGCAACGACTTCGAGCAGACCACGGCGGCGGAACTCACGGTGGAGATCGACCCGGCCCGCGGATACGCGCTGACGGCGAACAACGACACGCTCGGCGAAGCGGCGCCCTTCCCCGTCCACACCTACCCGGCATCGAGCGCCCGGGCGGACCGGATCGACGAGTTGCTCCGGGGTCGCACGGGACTGGTTCCGGCGGACTTCGAAGCGATGCAGGCGGATCTCAAGGACCTGCGCGCCGCGGCGCTGCTCCCGGAGTTCCTTCCGTTCCTCGAGGACACCGGGGACGCGAAGCTCGGCACTCTGCGCGACCTGCTCGGGGCGTGGGATTGCCGGGCCAGCGTCGATTCCGCCGCGGCCGCCGTCTATTACACCTTCCTCGACCGCGCCTGGCACTGCCGCTTTCTGGTCGCGACCCTGGGCGACGACTTCGCCGCACAACCCTTCGCCGCGCCAATCCTGAGCCGCATCGAGCCGAGCTGCTATCCAGCGCCCACCTGGGACGCCGATGCCGTCGCAGAGATGATCCGGACCGTCTTCCGGGAGGTCTTCGACGCACTGGAGCGCGAACTCGGCCCGCCCGAACGCTGGTCGTTCGGAGCGATCCACCAGATCCGGTTCTGGCACACGCTACGCAGGCGCGAACCGTGGCAGGACCTGCAGGTCGGTCCCGCCCCGATCGGCGGCAGCCCCACGACGTTGGCGATGGGCGTCCACATGGGACCCGGACCCGGTGCGGGCGCCGGCGACGGGGAGATCCCTCAACGGGTGTGGCACGGGCCCGCCTACCGCCTCGTGGTCGACCTCGCCGATCCGAACCACTGCCGCTTCGTCATCGCCTCCGGCAACAGCGGCCGGCCGGACAGCCCGCACGTCACCGACCACTTCGAGACGTGGCTCGCGGGACGACATCACACGGTCAGCCTGCTCCGGGAGGAACTCGAGGTGGACCAGACCTGGCGCATAATCCGCGCTGACTGAAACAAGGAAGGCAAGATGCCGGAACCGCTCTCCGGAATCACCGTAGTGGAGATGGCCGTCGCGCTGCAGGGCCCGTCTGCGGGACTCTACCTGCGCGACCAGGGCGCCCGTGTGATCAAGATCGAGCCGCCCTGGGGCGACGCCCAGAGGTTCCACCGCGGCGCCCACAACGACAGTCCCCGCGAAGCCCCGCAACCCGGCTTCATCGCCGTGAGCCGGGGCAAGAAGTCGGTATGCCTCGACCTGCACCAGCCCACCGGGCGGGAGGTGGTGACCCGCCTGCTCGCCACGGCGGATGTCTTCCTGACCAACTACCGCGAACCCTTCCTGCGCGGCATGGGACTCGACTACGAGACCCTGGCGCCAACGCATCCGCAACTCGTATGGGCCCGGGTCAGCGGTTTCGGGCCGGAAGGGCCGGACGCGAACAAGCCCATGCTGGACGGCGCCGCCCAGGCCCGCGGGGGCCTGCTGAGCCTCTCCGGCTACGAAGGCCAGACGCCCACCGGTCCGGGGGCCGCCATCGCCGATCTCGGTGGAGGCATGCAACTCGCGCTCGGGGTCGTCACGGCCCTGTTCGCCCGCGCCCAACACGGCCGCGGGCAGAAGGTGGAGACCTCATCGCTCGGTACGCAGCTCTGGCTGCAGCAGTGGGAACTGACGCAGTGCAGCATCACCGGGCGGCCGCTGCGGGCCAAGGGTCCTTACCTGCCCAACGTCGAGGGTGTGTACGGCGCCTATGACACGAAGGACGGCGGTACGTTCCTGCTCGCGCTCGCGCAGGACGAGGAATCCTGGGATGCGCTATGCGTCTTCGGCGAGATGTTCGAACTGATCGGCGACGAGAAGTGGGACTCACCGGGAAAACGCATGGGCGCGCCGGGACGGGAGTCGGCGACGGAGCTCAGGGAAGTCCTGAAACGGGGTTTCGCGAGCCGTACCACGGCCGAGTGGACCGAGTTCATGTACAGCCAGCCGAACCTCATCATGGAGCGCGTCCGCGATCACGCGGAAGTGTTGAGCGACGAGCAGAACGTCGCCAACGAGTACGTCGTGCCGATGGAAATCCCGGTCCACGGCAAGAAGCGCGTCATCGGCAACCTCGTGCAGATGAGCGAGACGCCCGGGTCCGTCAAGGGTCCGCCGCCGGAACTGGGCGCACACACCGCGGAGGTGATGCGCGAACTGGGGTTCGGTGACGATGCCGTTGCCAGGGCCGCCGGCGAAGTCGAAGCGGCCCGGAAGGCGGTGGCCGGGGAGGGGTTCAAGCTCGGGTAGGGGTGACGGTCCGCTCGAGAAACTCCGCGATCGTGCCGACAAACCGCGGGTCGAACATGGCCTCGCCATGGTCCTTGCCCGCAATGACCTGGAGCGTATAGCGCGGAGTCACCCCGACCAGCTTCTCGAGGTTGTACTGCTCGGGATCCTCGCTCCCCGTGATGCCGAGCACCGCGACCCCGATGGCGGCGACCTGGTCCCGCGACAGGTTGACGATCTCGTGCATCGACGCGGCGACGGCCGACAGCGCCGCCACGTCCTGGCTCCGAAGGAAGCCGTCGAACTCCGCGATCTGCTCGCCGGTCGGCGGCGTGAACGGACCCGCCGGGCTCTGGGCGTTCATCCAGCGGACCGCCGGTCCGATGCTGCCGTGGTCCCGCAAGGACTCTCCGATCCGCCGGTAGGTCTCCGACTCGTGCGCCTCCGACCATCCCGAGCCACCGATAATGAGGGAACGCACGCGTTGCGGGTATGCCACCGTCGTCCGCAAGGCAATCTCGGCGCCCATCGAGTACCCCACCAGGTGGGCCTCCTCGATATCCAGAGCATCGAGCCCGGCGACCAAGTCGCGCACCATGTGCATGCCGTACGCGGACGGGTCGTGCGGCTTGCCGCTCCGCCCGTGGCCACGGCAGTCCATGGCGATCGTGCGGAAGCCGCCGGACAGTCTCGGCACGACGCCGATCTCGGTCCAGGACTCCGACGATGACGTGAAGCCGTGGATCAGTACGACCGGAGGACCATCGCCCTCCTCCAGGAAGCGGATCGGGACGCCGCCGGATTCAAAGTAGCGTTCCTCTGACGCCGGCGAGCCCATGCAGCTAACCTCCCGGCAGCATCGCTTCCAGGCCGGCAGCCTTGATGCCCGCGACCGCGCACTCCTCGTCCCGGTCCGAGGTGTCGCCGCTCACGCCGACCGAGCCGATCGCCACGGCGCCTCCCTGCTCGCGCACCAGGACGCCGCCCGGCACCGCGATGAAGCGTCCGCCGGACGCGGCGGCAAGCTGGCCCTGGAACGCGGGGCGATCCGCCAGGCCCAGGTTCAGGCCCCGGGTGCTGGCGCCCATGCCCAGTGCCGCGTACGCCTTCCCGAACGCGACTTCGGTCCGCAGGATGCCGCTGCCGTCGGCGCGCTTCATGGCGACGATGTGGCCACCGGCGTCCAGGACGACGACGGTCAGCGGGTTCATGCCTTCCGCCTCACCCTTTGCGAGCGCCTCGTCGACGATCGTCGATGCCCGGGCGAGCGGCAACGTCGTGGTCAAGGCCGGCATGCCGAGCCTCCTTCTACATCAGGTTCATGAAATCCCGCTTGCCGATGGGGGTCCCCTTCATGCGGAGCATGTCGTAGGTCGTGGTGGCGTGGAAATAGAAGTTCGGCAGGGAGAAGCCGAGCAGGAACCTCCCGCCCTGGAAGGGAATGGCGTTGCTGCCGAGCCGGAACTCGAGCGACTTGTCCTCGAAGCCGTTCACCTGGTCCGGCGTGTACGCGTCGAGCCCCTCGCGCGCTTGCGCCACGAGGTCCTGCAGGGCCGCGTAGTCCTCGCCGGCCGGGCTCGGGGGCGTGAAGACGCCGCCCTCGACGCCCTTGAGCGCTCCGAGGGAGTGGTGGGCGACGGAGACCACCTGGAACTGGAACGGCAGCATGTCGTCGATCAACTGCATCTGCACGACGTCGTCAAGGGAAATGCCGTTCGCTTCGCAGTGCGCCCGGCCCTTCTCGAGCACGTTCGCGGTGGCGCCCAGAATCTGTCGGTACGTGCCGACCGTGGCGTCGTAGAGGGAAATGGCCATGCGTGGTCTCTCCGTTAGTCTTGAGGTGAAGGTGGATCAGCGGCCGACGAAACGCGGCTCGCGTTTCTCGACGAACGCCCGGAACGCTTCGCGCGTGTCTTCGCTCGCGCCGGTGCGGTTGTGGCGTTCGGTCTCGAGTTCGATGTAGTCGCGCAGGGACAGGTTCTCCGCCGCGACGAAGTTCTTCTTCATCTCGCCGATGGCAAGCGGCGCGGACTTCGAGATGCGCTCGGCGATGGCTCGGACGTCGTCCCTGAACGTCTCGTCCGGGAACGTGGCGAGGACGAGTCCCATCTCGAGGGCTTCCGCGGCGCCGAACTTCTGCGAGGTGAAGAAGATCTCGCGCGCCCTGGTCGCTCCGACGATGCGGGGCAGCAGCCAGGGCCCGGCCATGTCGCCGGAGATGCCGACGCCGAGGAAGGCGGAGTTGAACATCGCCCGCTCGCTGGCGTAGCGCAGGTCGCAGGCGCACGCCCAGCCGAATCCGGCTCCCGCGCAGGCGCCGTTGACCGCGGCGATGGTCACCTTCGGCATTTCGTGCAGCAGGCTCGTGATGTGGAAGTACTCCGGCCGGTTCGGCTCCTGCCGTTCGTCGCTGGTGTACGCCTTGAGGTCGGCGCCAGGGCAGAAGGCGCGTCCCGCTCCGGTAAAGAGGACGGCGCGCACGTCCCGGTCGGATGCGACTTCGTTCAACGTCTCGTAGAGCTCGCGCATCATCCTGTTGGTGATGCCGTTCAGGCTCTCGGGCCGGTTGAGGGTGACGGTCGCGAGGGGACCGTCCACTTCGTAGAGGACGGTCTCGCGCGGTTGGTGGGGCATCGGTTGGTCGGCCAGTCGTCCGGAAGCGGGCAAGCCTATCAAGTGGACCATGCCCTGTCAGGCACGCCACCCGGCAGCAGCGAGTCAGCCCGCGCTCAAGGCGCGACGAGACCACCCGTGGCTACTGGACGGGAAACTCCGCGTCGCAAGAGACGACGTCTGCGGCCAGTTCCGAAGCCGACTTGTCGTACGTGACTCGCCAGCGGTCGATGATGTCTCTCCCGAGCAGCGAGGGAACTCTCATCGCGTCGGTCGTCGGGTGGTGAACGAGCAGGGGAATGTCATAACCGTAGACACGGTCCCCATTCGCGTCAGCAAACGCCAAGCGGGCACGCTCCACGTACGTGGGTGCCGACCCGCCGATGCCAAACGACTCGAAGGGGGTTCGATAGCAACGCATGGTCAACGCCAAGAGTAATGGCATCTGCAGGCATCAACACCGAACTGTCCGCCCCGGTGTCGAACAGGAAAGAGACGTTGCCAGCCAATCCCAGTCTGGGAATGAACACCCTCGCAGAGACGTACGGGCGGCCCGACGACTCGCCGAACCTACCGCGCAACATGGCTACAGGATCAACGTCCTCTGCTCACGCTCGATGAATCGGACGACCGTATCCGCACGCGGTATTCCCCTGCTGTCCAACTTCCTGAGCAGGGAGTCCAGATCGTCCTTGGCGGCCTTCACTTCACCGGAGCACACGCCGACCCATTTTTGCGCGTACTTGGCCACCAACTTGCGATCATTCGATAGCAGTTCGGAGGACCGACCGAAATCAAGAAGGCCCGCGGCGACTTCTCTGGGGGACGCGCCAAGCCAGTCATCCATGCCTTGCTCCACTGCAGATCAACAGCAGCTTGGCCTCTCCAGGCGAGTCTAGCATGCCTGTCTTGCAGTCCCCTCGACGGGTCCGGGACTGGGAGCCCACTCACCGGTCAGCGGAGCCACGCCCCCCGCTTCACGATCTCCTCCGCGATCTGCACCGCGTTGGTCGCCGCCCCCTTGCGCAGGTTGTCGCACACCAGCCACAGCGCGAGCCCATTCTCGAGCGCGGTGTCCTCCCGGATACGACCCACGAAGACCTCGTCCCGGTCCGCGCCGTCGATCGGCATCGGGTAGGCGGCGTTGGCGGGCTCGTCGATCACCACGACACCGGGGTACGCGGCGAGCAGTTCCCGCGCGCGGGACACGCCGATCGGCCGGTCGAACTCGATGTTCACCGCCTCGCTGTGCGAGACGCGAACCGGTACGCGTACGCACGTCGTCGAGACGGGCAACTCCGGCTCGTGCAGGATCTTGCGCGTCTCGTTCAGCATCTTGGTCTCTTCGGAGTAGTACCCGTTCTCCCGCAACGAGCCGATGTGGGGCAGCAGGTTGAAGGCGATCTGGTGCGGGTACTGGTCCGCTTGCGCTTCGCCCCCGTCGAGTACGCTCCGCGTCTGTTCCTCGAGCTCCACCAGCGCCGCGGACCCGGTACCCGTCACGGACTGGTACGTCGCCGCGACCACGCGCTCGATCCCCGCCTCCGCACGTAGCGCGTCCAGCACCATCGCGAGCGGGGTGGTGGAGCAGTTCGGGATCGAGAGGATACCCTCGTGGCCGTCCACGTCGTCGGCGTTGATCTCCGGCACCACGAGCGGGACCTTCGGGTCCATCCGCCACACCCCGCTGTCGTCGATGGTGATGCAGCCCCGTTCCCGGGCGGCGATGGCCATGTCGCGGCTGATCTCGTCGGTTGCCGAGATGAAAGCGATGTCCGACTCGTCGAAGACCTCCGGGGTGGTGTCCTCCACGCAGATCTTCTCGCCCGCGAAGCTGAGCTGCCGGCCCACGGACCGCGACGAGGCGGTCAGGCGCAGCCGCGACATGGGGAAGTTGCGCTGCGCGAGCACTTCGAGTGCGACGGTGCCGACGGCGCCTGTCGCACCGACGATGGTGACTCTGGGATCGGCCATGGCGGGAGCCCCGCGGGAAAAGGCGCGCGATTATGCGCGACCTTGCGGTCGCGTTGGAAGTTTCCTCTGGCGCGGAACAGGCGCGAAACTTCGCCAATCTGCACCAGCGTTCACCGGATCAATTCCACCTCTACGTCGAGTTCCAGCTCGGTCCAGGCGCGGTCGGCGGTCAGCACGGGCGCCCGCTCTCGGAGCGCCAGTGCGAGACATGCCCGGTCTCCGAGCGACAGGCCACGCCGGCGGGTCGAGCGGCGCAAAAGCCCCGCGGCGACCGCCAGGCTCTCGTCAAAGGGGCGGATCGCCAGGTCGAGGCCCTGTAACGCACCCCCAGCATCGTCGTCCTTCGCGCCCTGATCAATGAGGCGGGCAACCACTTCCGAGGCATTGACGGCAGACAGGACGCCGTGGTCAAGAGTCTCGGCCGCCCGCCGTGCACCCGGTTCGTCGAGCAGGATGGCCAGCACTGCCGAGCTGGCGTAAACGATTGACACGGGCGAGCCGCCCTACTCCTCTCCCCACA
>VXNE01000661.1:12486-13215 GCA_009840715.1 Gammaproteobacteria bacterium | reverse complement strand
CTGACGGGAGGGGCGAAGCCGTCCGGGGCCGTGCGTGAATTCGAGACGGGACGGGACGAGCCCGTCCCCTACGTTCTCGTGTTCAGGCCGCGCCCTCCCGCCGGGCGTCGATCTGCCTGCGAATCTCCGCGTGGCGCGCCCGCGTGAGGGTGTACTTCGCCACGAGGTAGATCGGGATCGCCCCGAGGAGCGGCATCACCAGGCCGTCGACCACGCCGAGCCGGACGATGGTCTCCTGCGCGATCTGGCTCGCCTCCTCGCCACGCGGGAAGCGGATGATGTAATCGAGGATGAAGCCGCCGATGACGATCCCGAAACCGGCGGTCGCCTTGGCGGAGAAGGAGATCGCGGAAGAGAACACGCCTTCCTGCCGGCGGCCGGTCTCGAGTTCCTGGTCGTCCAGCGTGTCCGCCAGCATCGAAGCGAAGGCAATCCCGAGGACCGTCCCGATGGCCACGCGGACCGTCGCGTTGACGAGATAGAGCACGAGCAGCAGCGGCTCGCCGTTGGCCGGCAGGATGTCCAGAAGCCGCAGGCTCACGAACAGCATGCCGAAGAGCATGTTCAGGATGAGCCCGCCAACCAGGAGGGTCTTCTTGTCGTACCTGCGCTGCAGCGGGTAGACGGCGCCGAAAGCGGCGATCGCGCCGACCACCGCGAACGCGAGCCAGCGGAGGTCCTCGCCGGAGAAGCCCCAGAAATAGGTCGCCATGTAGAGATAGAAGGCGC
>VXNE01000661.1:0-12476 GCA_009840715.1 Gammaproteobacteria bacterium | reverse complement strand
CCCGGGTCGGCCCTCGCGCCCCAAGCCCAAAAAATGGGGCCCATTTTATTCTCCCCCGGCCCCGGCGGGGCGGGCGATGACCGCGCCGATGAGCACCGCCATGAAGATGCGCAGGAAGTTTCGGTTCTCAAGGGCGAGCAGCACCTCGCGCACCACGACCCGGAAGCGAAACCGGGATGCCTGCCGCGGGTGGTAGAGGTAGGGCACTTCCCGGCGCGTCATGTGCGTCGTGAACAGGACCGCGAGTCCGACCGTCAGCCCGAGGACCGGCGCGAATACCTCGTAGGCGTCCGGGTTCAACTGGCCGATGGGGTACGCCTCGCTCGCCGGGAAGATGAACGTCCACGTCAGGAACGTGAAGGCGATGCCGCCCGCCCACCCGAGCGCGTACCGGTAGGTGACGATCGCCGTGCGCTCGACGTAGTCGTCGGTGAACTCCGCGAACATGGCGTTCCACGGGACCAGGAAGAACGTGAGCGTCAGGCGCGTCGAGATCGTGAAGCACAGCAGCCAGCAGAAGAGCCCGACCTCGTCCAGCCCGCCGGGCGGCGCGAACGTCCCCCACAGCGAGAACGCGAGCGGCAGCGCCGCCGCGTACATCAGCGGATGGCGGCGCCCGAGGCGCGAACGCAGGTTGTCCGAGAAAGAGCCGACGATCGGGTCCGAGATCGCGTCGATGACGAGCGCGACCCCCATCGCAAGCGAGGCGAGCGACGCCGGGATGCCGAGCACCTGGCTGTAGTAGAAGAGCAGGAAGGTATTGAACGCGAAGTTCTTGAAACTGTCCGGCCAGGAGCCCGTGCCCTGGTAGATCTTCGTCGAGACCGGCACGGGGCCCCCGCGCTCTTTCAGCCGCGTGTAGGTGACTGCCTCCGCCATCCGGTCACTCTCGCAGGGGCGGTGGCCCCATTCAACCCGGGCGTCGAGTGCGCCCAGGCCGGCAGCTCGCGGGTCCGAAATTCCTCTCCGTCGGCGCCTTCGCGCGGTAACTGCCGGCCCGCTTGTAGATCAGCGCGGCTGGACGATGATGTGATGCAAGTCCAGCATGAGCAGTGGTCCGCGCCTCAAACAAGTACGGAGGGTACGCTGTTGGACGATGCCCCCGAGGGAGGCCAATGAGAGACCGGATGAAGTTTGGAGTGGCCCTGCTGTTCCTCTTCGGCGCCTCCGCCGTACTTGGCCAGGACGCGGAGCGGTTCAGCCACTTCGCCGATCGCGGCATTTTCGAGGACGACATCTCCAACCAGTCGGCCAACGCCCTCGTTGCCGAGGGGATCGCCAGTGAGGACGCTGCGATCGTCGAGCTGACGATTCATGCGCTTGGCACGTATGCGGCCTATCTGCCCGAGAGTGCGCCACCGGGCGTTCCGCGTGGCGCAGGCGTGGGCCCCTTTGGTCCGCTGCCGTGGCGCGCGTTCCAGGAAGTGGAAGGCCTCAAGGGATTCCTGATGGCCCACTGGCGGCGCCAACACGCCGACAGCGGCTACAACTCCCACGCGGCGACCAACGCCGCCTTCGAGCAGGCGCTGCCGAGCGTGACCGCGCCCCAGGCAGAATCTTGCACGCCCGACGCCGCGATGCCTGACGGTGCTTCCGAGCCGCACGACCTAGCGCAGGAGATCAAGAACGCCCACGTGGAGCTCGCGACAGCCCTCGGGTTCGAAGACCCTGAAGCGGCAGGACCCACCGAGATCGGACACGCTTTCATGAGGAGGATCCCCGCGTGGCTCGCGATCCCGAAGCTGCTGTGCGCCATTTGGCCAAAGGATGCCGAGGTCCTCGATTTCGTCTGGGAGCTGCATGCAACCGACCGGTCGCCTGACAATGGGCCGTGGACGATCGGCCTTCTGAACACGGGGCGGTTTACATCGGCCGAGGCCGACGCCTTCCGGCTCGCGGAGCTGGCCCGGCCGCGCGACGACCACCTTGTTGCACTAGCCGCGGCGAAGGGTTTGGCCCTGTCGCGGCGACCCGAGGCGCTAGCCCCGTTGATAGCGGCAGGCATCCGGCACGCGCCTGCGCGCGACGAAGTCGTCCTCGCGGTCGCCGGCTACCGTGACGAGGAACTCGCGCCGCACGCGGCAAAACTGAGAAAGCTCGTCCGGCGCGGTCCGCGGGGCGTCAACCGCAACCTGCCGCCGGCCCTGCTGGCCCGGATTGACGAGGAGGCCGCTGCCTTCGAAAGGTTGCAGTCGATAGTCGACGACAGTCCTTAGTCACGACTGCACCGGGAAAACGCGCGTTCGTCACCGCCGACCGCCGAACGGGCGGGTTCGCCACTGCGTGACGTTCATTCGGCCGGCACCTGGCCTCCCGGGTCATGCTCGAAGCTCTCCACCCGGAGCGTCAGATCATCCCACTCGAACCGGATCCTGAGCGTGCCCCCGGAGGGGCAGCAGTCCAGGTCCCCCGCAACGGCCACGTCGCGGGACACATAGGTCAGCGTCCTCAGTGCGTCCCGGAGATCCCCAATGCCCTTCAGCGCAAAACCATCAGGCATTCGTTCCCGCATCGGGTAGAGCCAACCATGCACATCCAACGGAACCAAAGCTCCCGAACGCCAGAGCCAGTGTTCGTCGTACTCAAACTGGAAGCTGCCGTCTCCCGAACCGGTTCCCCGGAGGAAGAGGACGGGACCCAGCTCCGTCTCGATCACTTCGGGGACGTGGTACATGATCGGCCCGTCGCCACGCTCCGGCTTTCGTATGTGGAGAACGGTAGCCTCCTGCGGGTCGAGGCGGTCCGCTTTCAGCAGCACCAGGGCATTGCGCTGCCTCCACCCTGAAGTCCCCATGATGAGGATGGGCATGGCGGGGTCGTCATACACGGCGAAGAAGAGGGTCCACCCGTCCAACACCGCGACTTCGCCGAACTCCGCAACCCGGCACTCGGGGTGTGGCTCATCGCTCCACAGCGCAACGCAACGCGTTCGAAACTCGTCCAGCGCCCAACGCAGGGGTTCCGCGCCCTGGGCGTGGCTCATCCCGCCCAAGGCTGCCATGACTGTCAACAACGCCTGCCGCACGGTGAGATGCACCAACTGGGGGCCGCGGCCCCGCGTACTAGAGGTCGATCTCCACGATGCCCCACGTGGAGGGCGAACGCCACACTTCGGTGTCGCCGTCCACGAGCCAGATCTCGTCTACAGAGTCCGGGCGAAAGTCCTCCTTACGGATCCGGCCGTCTTCGTCGGTTGTACCTACCGGCCCATCGCAGGCACCACAGACACAGAACGCCCCCATCGCGCGCAGGTGCAGCCCGGCTGCGGGCCTGCCGCCTCGCTGAACACGCACCTCGAGCGGGCGTACCTTCAGCTCACGCACCACCACTGCGATACCCGGGTCCGACAAGCGGGTAGCGAGCCGCCACGGCGTTCGACTGTCCTCAAGGGAACGACCGGCGTAGACGTGCGGCCATTGGATGCCGAGCGCGTAGACGAACTCTCCATCGGGAAGCTCGCCCCACCCCGCAGCGTCGGTGACATGGCTGCCGAGCGACTCGCTGCCGGTCAAAATCGCACAACGGTTGTGGTCCGACCAGAACATCGACGCGTGAAAGCTGAAGTTGGACCAGGGTCTGCCCGTCCGATCCACGAACCGAACCCTCCGCTGCGCCTTGGCGCGGAACACCAACGTCATGCTCACGTCCTGGCCCTGCGGCACCACAGCCTCCTGACCGCGCGGGAAAGTGATGATCGTCCCGCGGCCCGGGTCCGGGCCATCACCCGGAACTCCGCTTGGCCACTGGAACCTGTCCGACTGGATGGCCGCCAAGGGTGGTGCCTGAAGATAGAGATGCGCGCCTACGTAACGTTCAATGGGGCCGCCCCCCGGTGCTGACAGCCAGCCAGCCGGCCCGTGTGAGCGCAACCACTCGGGCTCCAGTTCGAGGCGCAGGCCGTCCGACGACGTTTCCAGTTCGATCCGCTCGGCCTCCACTCCCCAGGCGGAGAGGAGCAACTCCGCCTTGGCGACCTTCACCGGTGTCCCGTCCGTGTCGACGAACTCCAGCTGCAACGAGGTGGCCCACATCGGGTACGCGCGGAGCATCAAGCCCACCCCGAGGGCAAGGGTGAAGAGCGCTCTCCGCCAACGATGGGTCTTCATGCGTGTCAGGCCGGCCTGCGGTCACCCGGATCATAACGGCCTTGGCGGTCCCCTTGGCACCGTTGCGCGAACCAGGCGATGCGGCGATAAAGACTTCCTGGAACCTGCTCGAGACGAGTCCGAACACGCGCCACGTTGGAGCATTGCTCGAGGACACGACATGAGAATCTCGCCCGCCGCCCTCCCTTTGCTGTTCCTGGCAATCGCCGCCCATGGCGAACGGGATCCGACCGACGTCATCGCCGTCGTCCTCGGGCAGGAGATCACCGTCGCAGACGTGGCTGAGTCGTCGATCGACCAGTTGATCAACGGTCGGCTGGTCAGGAAGTTCAAGGAAGACAACGGCATCGCGGCGACTGGAGAGGACATAGCGGCCTTCGCCGAACGGGCCCTGGAGAGGGGGCGGCAAGCACTGTTGGATCTCGAGGCCGACAGAGCCGAGCTGGTCGAAGCCCTCGAGACGGCCGCCGCCCCACAGCAGCGGCAGGGGATCCAGGAACGGCTCGACCGTGTCGAGCGACGCATCAAGACCAGGTCAAGGAGCCCCCAGGCCGAACCGGACGCTTGGGCAACCATCGCGAAGCCATGGGTGGAACGCTGGAAGCGGGACAAGGCGCTCTTCGACAAGTACGGCGGTCGGGCGCACTGGCAGCAGGTTGGCGTGCAACCGTTCGACGCCATGATCAAGTTCCTCGAAGAGCAGGAAGCCAGCGGCGCCTTCACGATTCTGGACGAGGAATACGAGGACGAGTTCTGGGCCTATTGGCGGAGCGAGGGGCACCGGTTCATCCCGGAGGAGGAGGCGGTGGAATTGATGGCGAAACCCTGGTGGCTGATGGACAGACCGAGCGACGAGTAGAGCGTGCGCTTCGCCAGCGAGGCTGCCTCTCCGGCGGCGCCTTACTCCGAATCCCCGTCCAGCCGGAACGCGATCACGAAGTCGCCACGGCCCTGCCCTTCGGTGAGGTCCCCGCCGGCCGTGACGACGACGTAATCCGCGCCGCCGAGCCGGTACCCCATCGGCGTTGCGTGCGCCCCGGCCGGCAGCTCCCGGGTCCACACCTCGCTCCCGTCGGCGCCGTCGAAGGCCCGCAGCATGTTGTCGTACGTCGTGGCGAGGAACACGACGCCGCCCTGAGTGACCATCGGTCCGCCCTTGTTGAGGTAGCCCCACCCCGCCGCCTCTTCCCCGACATCCACCCAGGGCGTCGTTCCGACCGGCCGCTCCCACATCACCTCGCCCCGGTCCAGGTCGACCGCAGCCAGTGTCGACCACGGGCCTTCGAGACACGGCAAGTACTCGTGGGCGAGGTCGGTGCGCGCCATTCCGTACGGCGTGCCGTCCTGTTCGGTGAACTGCGCCGCCGCTCCGTTCAGCGTGCCCGCGCGTTCCGCCGCGCGGAACTGACTGCGGGGCACCAGCTTCACGACCGTGGGCCACCGGCTGACGGTGAGGTACGCGATGCGCGACCCGCCGTCGTACGCCATCGAGCCCCAGTTGGTCCCGCCGGGGTTACCCGGGTAGACCAGCGTCCCTTCGATGCTGGGCGGCGTGAAGATTCCCTCGTACCGGATCCCGTCCGCGAGACGCGCGCAGGCAGCGCGGTGTTCCGGGTGATAGTCCCAGAACGCCAGCGGGCGCGCATCGGTAGCATGCAGCCGGAGCTTCGGGAAGCGCTGCATGCGCGCCGCCTCCTCGCCCGGAACGTCGCTGTCGGGTACCGCCCGCTCCTCCACCGGATGGAGCGGCGCGCCGGTCTCGCGGTCGAGCACGAAAACGAAGCCGGTCTTCGATGCCTGTGCGAGTGCCGGCCGTCGCGTCCCGTCCGCCGACGCATGCTCGAACAGCAGCGGCTGCGCGGCGAGGTCGTAGTCCCACAGGTCATGGCGGACGGTCTGGTAGCCCCACACGAACTCGCCGGTCGACGCCTTGAGCGCCACGATCGAGTTGGCGAAGGAGTTGTCGCCCGGCCGCCGGCCGCCGTAGAAATCCGGGGACGGCGACGTCGTCGGCAGGAACACCAGGTCCCGGCCGGGATCCGCCGACATCACGCTCCACACGTTCGCCCCGCCCGTCCGGTTACGCCGGACGCGCTGCCAGGCTCCGGCGCCAGGATGATCATCGGACCGGGGGATCGGATCCCATGACCAGGCGGGCGCGCCGTCGCGCACGTCGTACGCCCGGACCACACCGGACTCGAGATGCGCAGCGCCGTTGTCGCCGATGGACGATCCCACGATGACGAGGTCACCGACCACGGTGGGCGGAGACGTGACCGAGTAGTCGCGTTTGCGGTAACCGCGGATTCCGGCGGAGAGATCGACCTGGCCTTTCCTGCCGAAATCCTCGCACGGGGCGCCCGTGGCGGCGTCGAGCGCGACGAGGCGGGCGTCGAGCGTGCCCAGGAAGACGCGCTCGCGGCATGGCTCGGCGTCCGACGCCGGGCCGCGCCAGGCGGCGACGCCGCGCGACGTGAACATCTCGCTGTACTTGTCCGAGAAGTCCACGTCAGGGTCGTAGGTCCAGAGCTCCTTACCCGAAGCCGGGTCCAGCGCGAACACGCGGTTGAAGCCCGTCGACGCGATCAACCGGCCCGCGACCACGATCGGCGTCGCCCGGAACCTCGAAGCATTGCCCTCGAAGTCCTCGCCGTCGGTGGCGTCGCCCGTCCGGTAGGTCCAGGCGACAGAGAGTCGCCCGACGTTCCCGGGGGTGATCGACGAAGGGGTCGCCTGGCGATCGCCCGCGAGGGAACCGCCGTAGTGCGGCCATCCCTCCGCGCCCGCCGCGGGGCCGCTCCCCGCGGCAACGAGCGCGACGAGCACTGCGGACCGCCCCCGCCGGGCGAGCGGCCGGAACCGCCCCTCGGCGATGCGCATGTGCCGGCTAGGTCGCCGCCAGCATGCCCGCCGCAAGCGCGTCCCAAGGACCGGTGATGGCGAACGTGATGCCCGGCGTCTGGATGTTGACGAAGAGCGTGGCGCCGTCCGGCGAGAACGTCGCGCCGGCCCACTCAGAGCCGCGGTAGTCGGCGGGGTCGATCTGCGGCTTGCCGGGAACCGGCCCGTCGAGGACGATGTTGTTCTCGCCGACCTCGACCACGCGCCCGTCCCTGCCGACGGCGAGCAGCCGCGTGCCGCGGACGAGCCCACCGTCAGCGTCGTGCAGGCCACCGCCGTCCTCGCAGGCGAGCACGAGGCCGTTCGCGTGCACGGTGATGTTGTCCGGCGCATCGGCCACCGCTTCGCGGGGCGAGACGTACAGGGCCCGGAGCACGGACTTCACCGGGTCGTAGACCCAGACGGAGCCCGCGCCGGCCGGGCCTCCCGCCGTGTCGACCCAGTAGATCAGGCCCCCGTGCTGCCACGCGCCCTCGCCGCGGACGAACCGCGCGGCGCCAGCTTCCTCCCCCTGCAGGTACGGGCCCGATTTCCCCATCCCAACGATGTTGCCCCCGAACGCGTCCGGCGCGAACGCCTCGGGGTCGCGGTCCGGCTCCGGGACGGGCACCCAGTCCACCTCGTGCTCGTCGCCGAGCGCCGGGGCGCGCAGGTCCGCGTTCGGAACGCCGCGCACGCGCAGCATCTCGAGGCGGCCACCTTCCTCCAGCGCGCCGGGCCGCCGCGCAAGATTCCGCGGCAGGAACCGGTAGAAGCCAGAGTACGGGCTCAGGTCCTCGGTCAGGTAGACGATGCCGGTCGCCGGGTCGACCGCCGCGGCTTCATGCCGGAACAGGCCCATGTCGACGATCGGCCGGCCGCTCGCGCCCCCGGCCGCCGGGACCTCGAAAACGTAGCCGTGATCCCGCGCGCCGATGCGGCTGGTGCGCAGCACGATCTCCTCGCAGGTCAGCCACGATCCCCAGCCGGTCGGTCCGCCCGCGCAGTTCACGGCCGTGCCGGCTAGCAGCGCCACCGTCGAGGGCTCGCGGCCGGGCGCGTAGGAGACCCCGGTGACGCCCCCCGCGAAACCCGGAAAGCCGTCCTCGGCCCCTTCCGTACCCGGCGGAAGGGCGAACTTGTCGTACACGGGTGTCCGGGCGTCGCCCATCGGCGCGCCCATGATCTCCTCGTGGTTGCGCAGCAGCGTGACGCCGCCGCCCGGAGCGGGGACAGCCGCCATGCCGTCGTGTCTCGCCGGCACGACCCCGCCGCCCGCCATGGCGTCGCCGGTCCAGGAGAACGAGTGGTACGAGAATCCTTCGCGGAGCCTCAGGAGGGGCAGGCGGGTGGTGGCGTCGGCAACGGGTGCCAGCGTGTTCGGGGCGGCGGGCTCGGCGGCCCAGAGCCCGCGTAGTGACGGAAGGGCGAGCGCCGCGGCGCCGACTCCCAGCATCGATCTCCTGCTTACTCCGGCCACGCCGACCTCCTCAAGCTTCCGCGAGTGCGCGCATGGCAGGCGATGTTAGCAATCGACTCGGTCCTCTGCGGCGCCGACTTTTGGGCAGGCTAGAATCGCCCGATCTGGAGGGCGGAGGTCCCCAGGTTGACGCCCCATGTCCTGACGGGTCTGGTGCTCGGATTGTTGGCCGGTGTGCTGATCGACGGGTCCGAGTCCGGGATGGCGTACTTCGGCCTGCTCGGCGGTCTCGGCGGCTGGGTCCTCTACCTCAGTGGCCGTCTCAAGGCCCTGGAAGCGACACGCGAAGCCACTGCGTCGACGGCTCCGGACAGGCAGCCGGATCCGGCCTCGGCTGAACCGGAGGTGACTTCCTCCAGCGCCACCCCGGTCGCGCAGGACATCGCGGCGAAGGAAACGCCGGAAGCGCCAGTCCCAACGCCGGAATCCCCTGCTCGTCCCGAGCCCCAAGCCGACGCGTGGGAGCCAGGGCAGGAGCCCGGCCCGTCCCCCGGGGCACGAATTCTCACGGTGGCGAAGCAATGGTTCACGACTGGCAACGTGCCGGTGAAAGTCGGTGTCGTCGTCGTGCTCTTCGGCGTCGGATTCTTCATCAAGTACGCGGTGGACAACGAGCTGTTCACGCTGCCCGTGTGGGCCCGCCTGGTGGCGTTGGCGCTTTTCGGCCTCGCCATGCTCGGCGTCGGCTGGCGGCTGCGCGCGCAGAGAGAGATCTACGCGCTGAGTCTCCAGGGCGGAGGCCTCGGCGTCCTCTATCTCACGACCTACGCCGCGTTCGAGTTCTACGCGCTGCTGCCGGCGACGGTCGCCTTCGGGGCCATGGTGGTCGTCACGGTGGCGGCGGGTCTCCTCGCCGTGATCCAGAACGCCCGTACGCTCATCGTGCTGGGGGTCGCCGGGGGATTCCTCGCACCCCTCCTCGCCGCTACGGAGACAGGGAATCACGTCGCCCTGTTCAGCTACTACGCGGTGCTGAACGCGGCGATCCTGAGCATCGCCTGGTTCAAGGCGTGGCGGATCCTGAACCTGCTCGGCTTCGCGTTTACCTTCGTCATCGCGAGTTTATGGGGCTACGAGGGCTATCGACCCGAGCACTTCGCGACGACCGAACCCTTCCTCATCCTGTTCGTCCTGATGTACATCGGCGTGGCCGTGCTCTTCGCCCTGCGCCGCCCGCCCAACCTGCGCGGCTTCGTCGACAGCAGTGTCGTCTTCGGCACGCCGCTCATCGGGTTCGCCCTGCAGACCCGGCTCGTGGAGAGCGACGCCGGGCTGGCGTGGTCGGCCGGTGGCCTGGCCGCCATCTACGCGACGCTTGGCGCGGCGGTATGGCGCGTCAACGACCTGCGCATGCTGGCGATGTGTTTCGCCGGGTTGGCGCTCGCGTTCCTGGCGACGGCCTTTCCGCTCGCGCTGGACGACCGCTGGACAGTCGCAGCCTGGGCCATGCAGGGCGCGACGATGGCGTGGTTCGGCATGCGCAACAGGTCGCTGCTGCTGGCGTTCGGAGGCGCCGGGTTGCAGGTCGCCGCCGCGGCGGCGTACATCGATGCGGGCCGGTCCGGCGAGGCGGTTATGCCATTGCTGAACGGTCCGTTCCTGTCCGGTGCGATGCTGGCGCTCGCCGGCTGGACGGTCGCCTGGAGCTTCGACCATGGTTCGCTCTCCCCGCGTGCACAACGCGTATGGGCGCGCGTCGCGCTCCTCTGGGCGGGTGCGTGGTGGTTCCAGTCGGTCGGCTGGGAAATCGCCGAGCTTCCGGACGAGAGTTCCCGCAACGCCTGGCTCGCCGCGTGGGCGCTCTCGGCCGTCGCAGCGATGCTCGTTGCCCGGTTGCTGGAATGGGCGCGCTTCGCTTCCCTCGGTTTCGTGCTGCTGCCGGTCATGGTGCTTTTCAGCGCGCCGTGGAGCACGCAAGCTCATCCTCTGGAAACCTATGGTTGGCTCGCCTGGCCGCTGGCCTTCGGCGTCCAGTACGGTTTCCTGTACGTCCACGAAGGCGGTTATCCGAGACTCGCGCCATGCTGGCACGTCGCGACCTTTTGGCTCCTGGCGTGGCTGATCGGGAGCGAGGTGCATTGGCTGGTGGACAACCTGGCCGACGGCGACTGGCCGCTCGCGTCCGCCGGCATGTCGATCGCCTTGCTGGCGTGGATGACCAGGATGGCACGGGGGACCCTGCCCTGGCCGCTTGCGGACCATTGGCACTCGTTCTCCACGTTCGCGTTGCCGGTGGTCGCGGCCGCGGCCGGCGTGGTCGTCCTGACCGCCACCATGACCTCCGGCGGGAACGCCGCGCCACTGCCCTATCTCCCGCTGCTCAACCCGCTGACGATCGCCGCGGTCGTAGTGGGCGCCGCGACCTGGCGCACGTTCGACATCGAGCCGGGGCGCCCGGAAGCGCGCGGGATGCTCGCGCTGTTCGTCGTGATCGGGCTCGTCCTCCTGTCGATGGAGGTCGCGCGCGGTGTCCACCACTTCGCGGGCGTCCCGTTCACGGCCGCGGATCTCGCCGGATCCGCGATCTTCCAGGCAGGACTGTCGCT
Source organism: Gammaproteobacteria bacterium (assembly GCA_009840715.1). Taxonomy (GTDB): domain Bacteria; phylum Pseudomonadota; class Gammaproteobacteria; order Pseudomonadales; family Azotimanducaceae; genus VXNE01. Next base: position 1,464 of record VXNE01000661.1, on the reverse strand, counting down.
GGTCTGGGGCACCGCCGGGCTGGCCGGGATGGTGGCAGGGGCGATGCGGGAACGGCGCGAGGTCTGGATCGGCGGTGCGGTCGTGATGGGTCTCGTGATCGTCAAGCTGTTCGTCGTGGAACTCGGGAACGTCGACACGCTGAGCCGGGTGGTGTCCTTCCTCGGCGTGGGCATGCTGCTGCTGGTTGTGGGTTACTTCGCGCCCGTGCCGAAGGGCCGGCAGGACGTCCTGGAGGAGACGACATGAAACTCTCGCTGGCCGCGCTGCCGTTCCTGCTCATGTCAGTCGTTGCCCATGGTGAGCGCGATCCCAGCGAAGTCATCGCCGTGGTCCTTGGGCAGGAGGTCACCGTCGCAGACGTGGCCGAGTCGCCGATCGACGGGCTGATCAACGGCCTGCTGGTCGCGAAATTCAAGGAGGACAACGGTATCGAGGCCACGGAGAGGGAGATAGCGGCGTTCGTCGACCGGATGGTAGAGAGCCAGCGGCGAGCACTGTTGGACTTCGAGGCCGAGAGGGCCGAGTTGATGGCGGCCCTTGACGAAGCGGTCAATCCTGAGCAGCGGCAGGAGATCGAGGAACGTCTTGCCCTTGTCGCGAAACGCATCGAGACCATGTCAGACCCGCCGCGAGCCGATTGGGGCGGCTGGCGCACCACAGCAAGACCATGGGTAGAGCGCTGGAAGCTGGACAAGGCGCTCTTCGACAGATACGGCGGTCGGGCGCACTTCCAGCAGGTGGGCGTGCAACCGTTCGACGCCGTGATCAGGTTCCTCGAAGAGCAGCAAGCAAGCGGCGCGTTCACGATTCTGGACGAGGACTACGAGGCAGCGTTCTGGGCCTATTGGCGGAGCGACGCACACAACTTCATCCCGGAGGAGGAAGCCGTGGAGTTGCTCGCGAAGCCCTGGTGGCTGATGGACCCGCCGAGCGACGACTAGCCCGGACGGCCCCCGTGATTTCCCCGACGTTGTGGCGGAACATCTCGACATAAGTCGGCGCCGGGCCGGTCGGGCCGGACAGTGAGTCGGAGTACAGCCGGCCGCCAATGACGGCGCCGGCTTCACGCGCGAGCTGCTCCACGAGGCGTGGGTCGGTGATGTTCTCGACGAACAGCGCATGGATGTCCTCATTGCGCATCTGGCGAACCAGGGCGGCCACTTCGCCCGCCGACGGTTCGCTTTCGGTGCTGAGACCCACCGGAGCAAGAAAGTCGATGCCGTAGGCGCGCCCGAAGTACTGGAACGCGTCGTGCGACGTGATCACCTTGCGCCGGTCGCCGGGCAGGGCGTCGAGGCGGTCCCGGATGGCCTGGTCCAGCGCCGCCAGTTCGCGGTCGTAGGCCTCGGCACGGCGCCGGTAGTCGTCCGCGTGCGCCGGGTCCGCCGCAGCCAGTGCGCGGGCGATGTTGGCGACATCGACGCGTCCATTGGCGGGGTCCTGCCAGGCGTGCGGGTCGGGCC